>DAOVUZ010000034.1 GCA_030632305.1 Dehalococcoidales bacterium
TAAATGAGGCAGCTATTTTAGCTGCCAGGAGGAGCAAGAAAGCTATTGAGATGGAGGACTTTGAAGAGTCTATAGACAAGGTGAGAGCTGGCCCCGAGAGGAAGAGCCTGAGGATAAGCCCCAAGGAAAAGGAAATTATCGCCTATCACGAGGCAGGACATGCCCTTGTCGCCAAAACGTTGCCTAGTATTGAGCCGTTACGCAAAATAACCATAATACCTCGTGGTATGGAACTAGGCTCTACCTCAACACTCACCGAGGATAAATACATAAAGACACGCTCCCAATACAACGATGAGTTAGCTTTCGCGCTCGGTGGCCGTATTGCTGAGGAACTAATTTTTAATGATTTGACCACCGGAGCTGCCGGTGATATTAAGCGGGCAACTGAGCTTGCCCGTAAGATGGTAACTGACTATGGAATGAGCGATAAACTGGGCCCAAGAACCTTTGGTAATAAGCAAGAGATGGTCTTCCTCGGTCGTGAAATCTCGGAGCAGAAGGATTACGGCGACAAGGTAGCTAAATTGATTGACGAAGAAGTCAGCAAAATTATCCAGCACGCCTATGAAGTAGCCAAGGGGATTTTAACCGAAAATAAGCCACACCTAATACGAATTGCTCAAAGACTAATCACTGAAGAGACTCTGGAAGGCGAGGAGCTGGACACACTATTTAACGAGACTACCCCCGAAGCCGCTCCAAAAACTACGGTCACACCTGCTCCTGAAACAGTAAAAGCTACGACCAAAACCAAGCCCAGGGCTAAAAAAGCTCCAACTACCCCCGAAACAAGCCCCGGCCTCCCCTGACCAGGCGAGGGTCTAGTAACAGGTCTGCCCTAACCGACTGGTCTCTTCTTCCACCAATTCTTCATCTAATTTGGAAAATAGGGGCTGGGGAGGAAGCAACTTCTGCCCCGGTGGCGGAAAATGTAGCTGCCAGCCGCAATCTCCTACAGCACCAGTAAAACCAAGAAGCTGGTGTAGCTTCTGAGAGCTAAAGGGTAAGAAGGGATACAGCCCTGTTCTCAGGCAAGAAAGCACTGAAATAGCCACATATAAGGCGGTGGCTGAAGCTTGCCTATCCTGTTTAAGCATTTTCCACGGGGATTTGTCATCCAGGTAGCGATTAGTCTCCTGAGCCAAAGACATAGCCGACCTTATCGCTTCCTTAAAATGGCAACAGTAAAGAAGCTTATCCATCGTGTTAAGGGTGTCACCGGCCTTATCAATAAGCTCTTGAGAGTGACTATCAAATTCTCCAGGTGTGGGCACACAGCCATCAAAATTTTTATAGACGAAGGTGAGCACCCGATGAACCAGGTTTCCGTAGGTAGCCACCAGCTCGTCATTATTACGCCGCACAAACTCACGCCAAGAGAAATCGGTATCACCAGTCTCCGGCATGTTGATGGACAACAGGTAGCGCAGCGGGTCAGGGTCATACCGCGCCAAATAATCGGGCAACCACACTGCCCAATTACGGCTGGTAGAAAGCTTCCTGCCCTCGATGGTCAAGAACTCATTAGCCGGCACATCGTAAGGTAAATTGAGGTCACCATAGCCCATCAGCATTGCTGGCCAGACAATGGTATGAAAGAGAATATTATCCTTACCAATAAAATAATAGCTCTTCACCTCCCCTTGCCAGAAAGAGCGCCACTTCTCCTCATCTCCACCGGACTTAGCCCACTCCTTACTCGCTGACAGGTAACCGATGACAGCCTCAAACCATACATAGAGACACTTACTGCCAAAGCCATCAACCGGCACCGGTATTCCCCATTCTATGTCGCGAGTGATAGCTCTATCCTTCAGCCCTTCTTCCAAATAGCGCGTAGTAAAGTTAAGGACATTCTGTCTCCAGTGGGCCTGCTGTTTCACCCAGGCTAAAAGCCTATCTCTAAAAGCGCTCAACCTAAGAAAGAAATGCTCCGAATCCTTAAACTGGGGGGTTGTCCCGCAGTGGCGACAACGAGGGTCAATCAGCTCAACCGCATTTATCGGCTTACCACACTCATCACACTGGTCACCTCGAGCTCCAGAAGATTGGCAGTAGGGGCAAGTTCCCTCAATATAGCGGTCAGCCAGAAAGCGCTGGCAGTGAGAGCAGAAGGGTTGTAACATACTAGATTTATAAATATAGCCTCTATCCAGAAGGGTGAGGAAGATGTCCTGTGATACCTCAGCGTGATTGGCAGTACCGGTAGAGGTGAATAAATCAAAGGAAATGCCCAGCTTCTGCCACGAATCAAGAAACTGTTGATGATACTGGCTTGCTATCTCGCTTGGTTTCTTTCCCTCCTGCTCTGCCTTAAGAGTTATCGGCGTGCCGTGCTGGTCTGAACCCGATACCATCAATACCTCATTCCCCTTGGTGCGGTGGTATCGGGCAAATATATCAGGTGGTAAATACGCCCCGGCAACATGACCCAGATGTAGTTGACCATCGGCATAAGGCCACGCTACCCCGATAAAAATTCTTTCACGCATATTCTATTTCTTGGCTAACAAACTACCCTATACTTTACCACAGGCAACCACAGGGAGTTAATACTCACTCAGGAAAGAAGGTTAGCACCCGCTCACCCTTTTCTGCTTTATAGTGAGCATAACCCCGGTTCAGGCAGCAATCAACGCATAAACGTAATGTGATTCCCTCCGTCTCTTCAACAACTAAATAAGGCTCAGCATATTGTATAATACGGTGACAATCATCACACTTGATATCCCCTAGAGATATACATCCACAGCGCATTCACAAACTCCTTAAAGCAACTTGAGCCAAGCCCGGTATAGCTCCTTCTTTGATAAACCAGTCTCACCAGCCACACTAGCTATTGCCTCTTTAGCTGCTACCCCCGACAGGTGCATACGGTGTAATCGTTCCTCAATATCGCCGGTCAACTGCGGCTTATCCTCCTCTCCCTTGCCCTCAATAACCAGAGTAAACTCACCCCTTGGCTCGGTGAAGTGCTCTATAGCCTGGCTTATCGTTCCCCGGAAAACCTCTTCATAAACTTTAGTAAGCTCACGACAAACAGCTACCTTCCTATCCCCAAGAATAAGCAGTATATCATTCAACGACGCTAGTAGCCGATGAGGTGGTTCCAAGACTACAATAGTGCCATACTCATCAACAACAGATTCCAGCACCCGCCGCCGGCCACTACTCTTGTGCGACAGAAAACCCAGGTAGATAAACCGTTCCGCAGGCAACCCGGAGACAGCCAGCGCCGTAATAACGGTGGAAGGTCCCGGGATAGGAACCACCGTGATGCCTCGCTGGGCACAAGCCACAATCAGTTCATAACCAGGGTCAGATATGCCCGGCATCCCGGCATTAGAAACCAGAGCTACATCTCCACCTTCAAGACAAGCTAAAATATAATCCAGTTTTGTCCACTTATTGTGCTCATGATAACTGGTTACCGGCGTCTTAATATCATAAGTGACAAGTAGCCGCCTTGTTTTGCGTGTATCTTCAGCGGCAATAAGCTTTACTTCACGCAGGGTACGGAGGGCACGCAGCGAAATATCCTCCAAATTACCAATAGGGGTAGCTACAATGTAAAGAAGCGGCATGCCTTTATTTTCCTTAATTTAGCCATTATAACCCACAGTACATCATCCGTCTATACTGGCTAAATTTCTTGACTTCGAACTATTGCCTTTGATATAGTCTTTGTTTAAGGAGGGCTAGCAAAATGGCTGCTCCTCAATTTAAGCAATTACGGCGTTCTTATGGATTCGATGAAGTAGCTATCGTCCCTGGAGATATAACTACCAACCCCGACCAGACAAACATTGACTTCAAGGTAGAAAACTTCACCTTCTCCATCCCCATCATAGCTTCAGCAATGGATGCGGTAACCGATGTCAACTTCGCCATCCTGATGAGCAAACTAGGTGGGGTAGCTGTTCTCAACCTGGAGGGGGTGCAAACTCGGTACGATAACCCGGAGGAGATATTAACTGAAATTGCTCAAGCCCCCCAGGCAGAAGTCACTCCCCTACTCCAAAAGGTCTATTCCCAACCAATTAAGGAGAACCTTATTGGTGAACGAATACAAGCAATTAAGAATTCAGGAGCTATATGTGCTGTTTCAGTGGCACCAGCTAATACCAAACGGTTTGCTCCAATAGCTGCTGAAGCTGGGGCTGATATTTTCGCCGTCCAGTCCACGGTTACCAGTGCCCAGCATATATCAAAGAGCTACCGTGGACTAATCTTCCCCGAGCTTTGTCAGTCCATACCTATACCTATTATTGTGGGCAACTGTGTAAGCTATAGCACCTGTTTAGAGCTTATGAGAACCGGAATCTCTGGGGTTTTGGTAGGTATAGGACCGGGGGCTGCTTGCACCACCAGACAGGTCCTTGGTGTCGGTGTCCCCCAGATAACAGCCACTATAGATTGTGCTGCGGCTAGAGATGAGTATCTACAAGAGTCTGGCAGGTATGTGCCAATAATTACTGATGGTGGCATTGGTAATGGTGGCGACCTGTGCAAAGCCTTTGCCGCCGGTGCTGACGCCGTAATGTTAGGCTCCATTTTTGCCCGAGCTAAGGAAGCGCCGGGGCATGGTTATCACTGGGGTATGTCCCACCCCCACCCAGCCCTACCCAGAGGCACCCGAATAAAGGTTGGTACCACCAGCCCATTAGAGCAAATTCTCTTTGGTCCGGCTTCAGTTACCGATGGTAGCCAAAACCTGGTCGGGGCGCTTCGGACTGCGATGAGCACTTGCGGGGCATTTACTATCGCAGAAATGCACAAGGTTGAGATGGTAATTGCTCCGGCTATTACTACTGAAGGTAAATGGTGGCAACTGTCACAATCAGGCCACTGATGCTATATAAAACTACTCCTCTTCTTCTTCTTCTTCCTCTTCCTCTTCCTCTTCAGTTACTACACTCGTCTCTCCACTAATATAAGGTAGCAAAACCCCTGCCCTTCTCCGCCTGCGTCGTAATGGAAAGGTTAATTTATCAATTGCCTGGCGTAACTCGTTTATCCCCTCCACAGGCTGACCAACCCCCACTCTTACTATTACACCACTCACCCCAGCTTCCCCCAGAGCCTGAAGCTCACTGGCAGTTACATCTGGTGGTATACAGACCAGCAAGGGCTTGGTCAATAGAGCAGTAAAGCGCCGAAAAATCATAAGGTCATGCCAGGTAAGAAAATGCTGTTCTTCTCGTCCACCATCAATAAGCACTGCATCTACGGGCAACTCATCAACCGCTCTCAACAAACCTTCACCAATTGATGCCTCTACCTGCAAAATTTTCCCCTCTTCATCACCCTGAATCATTGCCAGCGATGTGTTAGCTGCTGAAAAAACCACAAAATCACAGCCAGCCTTAACTATCTGTTTTATTCCTTTCTGGTCAATATCTCTCAGCCACACCCCCCAGGGTATGCCAGACACAACCTGAGATATCTTTTGAAGGCTTTTAGCTCCCGAACTCAATCCAGACATCTGCAACAGGCCGGCATCAGCCCCAGCCACATAATCAGCCAAGCCGTCAACATTAGCCCGAGCCAAACCGGCGACGACTAGCATTTTGGGCTTCGGCGAGGCCAATTGTGTCGCCCTGAATCCCACCGGCTGAGGCACAGCCTTCATAACCTGATTCAGTTTATCTATAAACCTACTCACCTACCGGTCACCCCAGTTCAACTATCATCAAAGAAGCCATTGAGGGAACTATAGCGAAAATTCTGAGGAAATTCAAGACAACTAACCTGAGTGAGGAGGATAGGTTGCTAAACAACCTCATAACTTAGCTTTCCTACCCACGAAGTTTTAATGAAATCTTAACAGCACTAAAAAATAGAGTCAGCCCCTGCTCTACCCAAATACATTATAACTGAACCCGGAGTCGGCTACTACTTTCAAAAAGCCAGCTGACGCCGACCGCATTTATGGAGCCAGCGGTCAGAATCGAACTGACGGCCAGCGGTTTACGAAACCGCTGCTCTACCCCTGAGCTACGCTGGCTATATGTGAGTATAGCACAAAATTAAGTAACCAATGAACAGCCCCTGAAACCACTATCAAATCCCGTTTAAATTTTTAGCCTAAATTATGTTGTAAGATATTGACAAATGGCAAATTTCTGCTTAACAGTCTTCCTCGGTAACATCATCAATCTTTACCTCCATGTCATTGCGAGCGAAGCGAAGCAATCTCATGATTGATTCTTCCCTCCAAGATTGCTTCGGCACTGTCTGCCTCGCATTGACAAAAGAGAGGGAAACATCGATGACCTTCCAAACCTTGAAAAAGAAGGAGTGTCACCAAGGTAGTGAACGAGTACACATAGTTGACGCTTAAATAGGCTTATGCTAGTATTAAAGCACTTCTCTATGATAATTATGAGGTTATGTAAACCTCTTTTTATTTCACCCTTAGCTATGCAATATTATAATCCGTTAGTAATCCCGCTCAAGGGGAAGGAATTATGCCAGTAGAGGAAGAGCTAGCCAGGTTATCACCCAACAAAGATACACTACTGACTATTGGAGTTTTCGACGGGGTTCACCTTGGCCACAAATACCTGATTTCGCAGCTCAAGGAGCATGCCCAGCGGCAGAATTTGCTTGCTGGAGTGGTAACCTTCCGTCAGCATCCCCAAGAGGTGCTGTCTCCCCAGACTAAGCTACCATTCCTGACTGACCTCACCGAAAGAACCAACCTCCTCAAAAATGAAGGCGTTGATACTATCATTACCTTATCCTTCACCCCTGAGTTTGCCCAGCTCAGCGCCCAAGAGTTCGCCAGTCTGCTAAAGAAACACCTCAGAATGCGTGGGATAGTAATTGGACCTGACTTTTCCCTCGGTAAGAACCGAGAAGGCAATGTTAATACCCTCCGCACACTGGGACAGGATATGAACTTCAGTGTAACCGTAGTACCCCCTGTAGTAATAAATGATGAGGTGGCAAGCAGCACTGCTATCAGGAAGGCCCTAGCTGACGGAAACATGAAAAAGGTGCACCAGCTAATAGGCCGCTCCTTCAGCCTTCATGGGCGTGTAACTGTAGGGGCAGGCCGAGGCGCAGAATTAGGCTTTCGCACCACCAATTTGGACATAGACCCGGAACAGGCTCTCCCTGCCGACGGCGTTTATGCTACCTGGGCATACATTAATGACAAAGCCTACCAGTCAATGACCAATATTGGGAAGTGCCCTACTTTCGGTTATAATGAGCGTACTGTAGAGGTCTATATCCTCAACTACGACAGCGACCTATACAGGCACGAGCTAAAGATTGATATTATAGAGCGACTCCGTGATGAAAAGCAATTTGACACCACCGAAGAACTGAGGAAACAGATAATAGAGGATGTAAATCAAGGCAGAGCTATATTAAGCTCCGGGGGTAGAAACTAGGCATGAATACCGGTGAAAAAGTTATGACCAGCCAGGATATCAACCACCTGCTAAGGCGAGGGGTAGCTGAAATTATAGTTGAAGAAGAGATGGTAAAGCTACTGCGCTCAGGCAAAAAACTACGGCTAAAAGAGGGCTTCGACCCCAGCTTCCCCGACATCCATCTGGGTCATATGATAGCGCTAAGAAAATTACGCCAGTTCCAGGAGCTGGGACATCAAGTCGTTCTTATCGTTGCTGATTGGACCGCCCAAATTGGTGACCCGACTGGTGTTTCTATCACTCGACCCATGCTGTCTATGGAGCAGGTTCAGGCTAATGCCGAAACCTATATGAAGCAGTTCTTTAAGGTA
>DAOVUZ010000032.1 GCA_030632305.1 Dehalococcoidales bacterium
CATTGACGGAATTTTCCAGAATGTGCCCAACATTAACCGGGCTAGAGTTAGTGTTCATTGCCATAATGACCTGGGTCTGGCGGTGGCTAATAGCCTGGAGGCGGTCAAACGGGGAGCAAGACAGGTGGAGTGTACTATAAATGGTATTGGGGAAAGGGCAGGTAATGCCTCACTCGAGGAAATTGTGATGGCGGTTAAGACCCGTAGCGACTTTTTTAACCTGACGACAAATGTTGATACCGGGCAAATCTATAAGGCAAGCCGAGTGGTAAGCGAGCTAACTGGTTTTCTTGTTCAACCTAATAAGGCAATTGTAGGCGCTAATGCCTTTCGCCATGAGTCGGGAATCCACCAGGATGGCGTCATCAAGATGCCGATAACCTATGAAATAATTGACCCTCGAACAGTAGGCATACCAGCCAGTAGTTTAGTATTGGGTAAGCTTAGTGGACGGCATGCCTTTAAGGAGCGGCTGGCGGAATTGGGTTATAGCTTGAGTGAGGTAGATTTTGACCGTGCCTTCTCTGCCTTTAAAGAACTGGCTGATAAAAAGAAGGGAATTACCGATAGAGATATAGAATCGCTTATCGCCCAGGAGCTACGCACCGTGTCTGAAGTCTATCGCCTCGACCGCGTTCAGGTGTCTTGCGGCGACAGGGGCATTCCCACTGCCTCAGTTATACTTGGTGCCCCTGATGGTCAGGTTCTGGCTGATGCTGCCCTTGGTACCGGACCCGTTGATGCTGTGTATAAGGCTATAAATCGGATAGTGGGAGTGCCTAATTCGCTTATTGAATTTAGTGTTAATTCAGTGACTGAAGGCATTGATGCCATCGGTGAGGTGCTGATAAGGATAGAGAGCGAGGGTATAACCTATACCGGGCGGGGTGCCGACACCGATATTATTGTTGCCAGCGCTAAAGCCTATATGAATGCCCTTAATCGGTTACTAGCGGCTAGAAAAGTGGCGGAGTAGGTTTTCAGCGGAGGTGCTCTGCTGATTCCATCCTCCGCATGTTAATAGTATTACTTCTCTCTCATTATATTCGGTAATAGCCTGTCTCAGGGTTAATCTCCTAATCATTCCAAACCAAAGGAAGGTATGGAGTCATTTACCAGGGAAGTTTGAAGGGGGTGAGGTTGATAAATAATCTCAGGGGAAAATGCATTGACTTTAGTTGAGAAAATACTCGCTGCCCATACCGGTAAGGAGAAGGTAAGCCCGGGCGAATTCATAAACGCCAGGGTTGACCTGATTCTAGCCAATGATATTACCGCCCCCATTGCTATTAGAGAGTTTCAGCGAATTGGGGTGGGTAAGGTCTTTGACCCCAAAAAGGTGGTGATGGTGCCTGACCACTTTGTGCCTAATAAGGACATTGCTTCGGCAGAGCAGGCTAAGCTGATGCGTGAGTTTTGTTATGAGCAGGGGGTAATATACTTTGAAGTCGGGCGGATGGGTATTGAGCATGTGCTTTTACCGGAGCAGGGGCTGGTGCTACCTGGGGATGTGGTTATCGGGGCTGATTCCCACACCTGCACCTACGGCGCTCTGGGTGCCTTGGCTACCGGAATGGGGTCAACTGATATTGCGGCAGCTATGGCAACCGGTGACATCTGGATGAAGGTGCCACCGACAATTAAGCTGATTTACCATGGGACTCTGGGGGAATGGGTAGGGGGTAAGGACTTAATTTTATTTACTATCGGCGACATTGGGGTCGATGGTGCCCTGTATTCGGCAATGGAGTTTACCGGTGAGGCGATAGATGCCTTATCCATAGATGGGCGATTTACTATGGCTAATATGGCGATTGAGGCTGGGGCTAAAGTCGGTGTTTTCCGGGTGGATAATAAGACACAACTTTACATAAAGTCTAGAGCCAAACGCTCTTACATGGTCTATGAACCGGATGGTGATGCTGAATACTCTCAGGTTATTGAGTATGATGTCTCAGCCCTTGAGCCTCAGGTTGCCTTACCCCATTCGCCGGCTAACACTAAACCGATTAGCCAGGTAGGGGATATAGAAATCAATCAAGCGGTAATTGGCAGTTGCACTAACGGTCGGCTTGAAGACCTGCGGCTTGCCGCCGAGATATTGAAAAGGAAGAAGGTGCACCCGAGAGTGCGCTGCATTATTCTTCCCGGCTCACAGCAGGTATATCTTGATGCCCTGAGAGAAGGGCTGATAGGAATATTTATCAGAGCCGGCGCAGCAGTCAGCACCCCGACCTGTGGTCCCTGTCTCGGTGGTCATATGGGGGTTCTGGCTGATGGTGAGCGCTGTATATCGACTACCAACCGCAACTTTGTGGGCAGGATGGGCAGCCCCAAATCGGAGGTCTATCTGGCAAGCCCAGCAGTAGCTGCTGCCAGTGCTATAATGGGCAGAATTACCAGTCCTGATGAAGTTATAAAACCTTAAAAGGAGAGAGTCATGGCTAAAAGGAAGACCTGGCGAGAGAAGTTGGAGGTAGACCAGGGGCGAAAGGTAGTTGATAACCCGAAAGGCGGGGGCACACTGCTCATTCCCAAGCCCCTTGACGTTGATGCTCTGGTGCGCAAGGTTGAAACAGGTAAACTGGTTACTGTTGACAAAATCAGGAGACGGCTGGCTAAGGATTACGGCGGCGATACTGCCTGCCCACTGTGCACTGGCATCTTCCTCCGCATCGCTGCTGAAGCTGCCGAGGAGGATTTAACCAGGGGGGCGACCGAAATAACCCCCTATTGGCGGGTGGTTAAAGCCGACGGCGGGCTAAACGAAAAATTCCCCGGCGGCGTAGACGCCCAGGCTGCTTACTTGAGAGAAGAAGGGCATACCATTGAGCTGGGCAAAGGCAAACAACCACACAAAGTAAAGGATTTTGAAAAGGCGCTGCAGAGACTATGACTATCAAGAAGTTGGTTGGGAAGACCTTAAATAAGGAGATTTTAACTTGATACTCAACGGCAAAGTCCATAAATATGGCGCTGATGTTAATACCGATGTTATTATACCGGCTCGGTATCTGAATGTGTCTGACCCGGCGGAACTGGCAAAGCACTGCATGGAGGATATAGACCGGGAGTTTGTAGCTGAGGTGCAGCCCGGGGATATAATTATGGCAACCACTAACTTCGGCTGTGGCTCATCTAGGGAACATGCCCCGCTGGCGATTAAAGCATCGGGGATATCGTGTATAATAGCTAAAAGCTTTGCTCGTATCTTTTTCCGCAATGCCATAAACATTGGTCTGCCCCTGCTTGAATGTGAGGAAGCAGTGGCTCAAACCGAGGCTGGCGATTTGCTTGAGGTTGACCTGTCCAGTGGCAAAATAAAGAATTTGACCAGAGGGATGACATTTACCGCCAAGCCTTATCCCGATTTTATGGCTGAGCTTATCTCTGCCGGCGGGCTGATTGAGTATACCAAACAAAGATTAATTAGTAGGAGGCTTTAGGTGGAGTTTAACCTGGCGGTTTTACCCGGTGATGGCGTTGGCCCTGAGGTTACCGGTGAAGGAATCAAGGTGTTGCAGGCAATAGGCAGCAGGTTTGGACACAGTTTCAACTTGCACTATGGGTTGGTGGGTGGTATGGCTATTGACCAGCAGGGAACGGCGCTTTCGCCAGATACCCTGAAAATGTGTCGGAGTTGCAATGCGGTGTTATTAGGTGCGGTGGGCGGACCCAGGTGGGATGACCCCCAGGCTAAGGTTCATCCTGAAGATGGTCTGCTGGCATTACGAAAGGGTCTGGGGCTGTTCGCCAATCTGCGCCCGGTTAAGGTATTTCCTATGCTTGTTGATTCTACTAATCTGAAGCCCAATGTTATTGACGGGGTGGATTTTATATTTGTTCGTGAGCTTACCGGAGGTCTTTACTTTGCCCGACCCAAGAGACGGTGGCAGACATCCCGGGGCAGACGGGCTACCGACACAATGACCTACTCGGAGCAGGAGATTGAGCGTATTGTCAGGGTTGGCTTTGAGCTGGCACGGAGGCGGCGTAAAAAGCTGGTGTCGGTAGATAAAGCTAATGTTCTGCAGTCTTCCCGCTTGTGGCGACAGGTGGCGGTAGAGGTGGCTGCCGACTATCCCGATGTAGAACTGGAGCACATGCTGGTAGATGCCTGCTCTATGCGACTAATCCAGAACCCTACTTATTTTGATGTTCTGGTTACCGAGAATATGTTTGGTGATATTCTTACCGATGAGGCATCAATGCTGGCGGGGTCGATGGGAATGCTGCCTTCAGCTAGTCTGGCTGGGGTGCCGCAGGGAGGGGTCAATATATTCGGTATGTATGAGCCTATTCATGGCAGTGCCCCTCGCCGTGCCGGTTTGAACATGGCTAATCCCGTGGCTATAATTCTTAGTGTAGCTATGATGCTGCGCTACTCATTTGGCTTGGTAAAAGAGGCAGGGGCTATTGAGTCTGCGGTTGAGCAGGTATTGCACCAGGATTACCGCACCTATGATATAATGGACGAAGGCAAAACAAAGGTGGGGACGAAGGAGATGGGGGATTTAATTGCCGGGAGAGTGGGAGGATAAGAATTGACACAAGTTCAGCTTTATGATACCACACTGCGGGATGGGGCGCAGAGAGAGGGTATCTCCTTCTCGGTGGTTGATAAACTCCATATTGCCCAGAAACTTGATGATTTAGGCATCCACTTTATAGAGGGCGGTTGGCCTGGCTCTAATCCTAAAGATGTTGAGTTTTTCGATAAGGCGCAGAGCCTGGTCCTTTCCCACTCTGTATTGGTTGCTTTCGGTAGCACCAGACGACCTAAAGTTAAAGCTGAAACTGATGCTAACCTGCTAGCTCTGGCTGATTCTGGGGTAAAGGTGGTTACTATTGTCGGCAAGAGCTCGGAATTGCAGGTTACCCAGGTACTGGAAACCAGTTTGGAAGAAAACCTGAGTATGATTGCCGACTCAATAGAGTATCTCAAGGCAAAAGGTCTTACTGTCTTCTTTGATGCCGAGCACTTCTTTGATGGCTTCAAGGTTAACTCTGATTATACTCTGCGTTGTTTAACCACTGCTGCCAAAGCCGGGGCTAGCTGCCTGGTGCTTTGTGATACCAACGGGGGCACCCTACCCCATGAGATAACTGTTGCTGTTGATGCCGCTGGGAAGTTGACTGCTGTGCCCTTGGGTATTCATGCTCATAATGATACTGCGTTGGCGGTAGCTAATACCCTGGCTGCGGTAAAGGCTGGGGCTACTCAGGTTCAGGGCACCATTAATGGCTATGGCGAGCGCTGTGGCAATGCTAACCTATGCTCTATCATCCCGATATTGAAGTTCAAGATGAATGTTGATTGTGTTACTGATAAGCAGTTGGCTAAATTGACTGAGGTATCACACTATGTAAGCGAGGCAGCTAATCTTATTCCCGATGACTTCCTGCCTTATGTTGGTTCCAGTGCCTTTAGCCATAAAGGTGGGCTTCATGTTTCCGGCGTGGTGAAGTGGGCGGATAGCTATCAGCATATAGACCCGGCTAAGATAGGTAATAAATCAAAGGTGGTAGTATCTGAGCTATCGGGAAAGGGGAATATTCTATATAAGGCAAAAGAAAAGGGATTGGGACTACCCCTGGAAGGTAAGGAAGCACAGAAGTTGCTGGAGCAGGTTAAGTTGCTAGAGAGTCATGGTTTCCAGTATGACAATGCCGAAGCTTCCTTTGAGCTACTTGTCCGCCGGGCTAAGCCAGATTACCAGCCACCCTTTGAGCTGGTTGATTTTATGGTAGTGGTTGAGAAGAGACGACGCCCGTCTACTCAGAAGGGGATGGAAGAGATGCTCTCCGAGGCAGTGGTAAAGGTAAGGGTGGGCACTGAGGTAATGCACACCGCGGCTGAGGGTAATGGTCCGGTTAATGCTCTGGACCAGGCATTACGCAAGGCACTATTACAGTTCTATCCCAGCTTAGCTCAGGTCAGGTTAGTTGACTATAAGGTTCGCATTCTTGAGGAGAGTGTTGGCACAACCGCTCAGGTCAGGGTTCTTATTGAGTCCAGCGATGGGGTTGACGAGTGGCGGACAGTAGGCAGCTCAACCAATATTATAGAAGCTAGCTGGCTGGCACTGGCTGACGGCTTAGAATATTGGCTGCTAAAACAGAAGTCCAATAAGTAAGAAAGAGGGCGAAGTCTGGGATTTTTGGTCATCGCATTAGCTTGATTCAAAGAGGCTTGAGGCTAGTTTTAAACCGGCTTACCCACCGGCATTATATATAGAGGCTTATATTGCTTGTCCAGATTTTTTCTGATTAAAGCTTATATCTAATCAGCTTCTGTCCAGAAGTCCATACTCAGGTATTTCCATCCCCCATCAGCCAGTATCGCTACTATGTTACCTTCATCCATCTCACTGGCGACCTTGAGTGCTTGGTGGACTACGGCTCCTGAAGATAAACCGGCAAAAATTCCCTCTTTGTCCAGCAACTGTCTGGTAGCTTCCGTCGCCTGTTGGCTGGTAACGATAGTTCTTTCAGTAATAAGGCTCAAATCCAGAACAGGCGGAATATACTCATCGAGGCACCTCAAGCCCTGGATTCTATCACCAGGGGGCGGTTCAACACTGAACACCTTGATATTAGGATACTTCTCTTTCAACCGCCGGGTAACGCCGACAATAGTGCCCCCGGTGCCAATGCCAGCAATGAGGACATCAACCCGGTCATAAGGGAAATCGTCTATTATCTCGGGGCCAGTAGTCTCATAGTGAGCCAGCGGGTTAGCCGGATTAGAAAACTGGTCGGGCATGAAGTATCCTTTATCTTTAGCCACTAGTTCCTGAGCAGTATCAATGGCTCCTTTTACCCCGTAAGCCCCGGGGGTGAGAATAAGCTCCGCTTTATAGATATTTAAAAGTTGTCGCCTTTCCAGGCTCATATTGTCCGGCATAACAATGGTGACCCTATAACTCTTTTGATACCCCAGCCAGGCTAAAGCTATCCCGGTATTGCCACTGGTAGCCTCAATGATGATTTTGTCCTTGGTTAGCTTTCCACTCTGCTCTGCCTTATCTATCATATATTTTGCTATCCGGTCCTTGATGCTGGCACTCCCTCCTAGGTTTTGCCCCTCCAGCTTAGCCAGGATACTCACCCTCTTGTTTGGGCTGATTTGAGCCATTTCCACTAGTGGAGTATGACCTATTGCGTCAATAGGGCTTTTGAAATACATTCTTCTATCCTTTAATTACTCCTATGGGTATTGCTCTGGCTACCTTATGGGAGATGCCGGCCTTATGAGCTACTTCAACCACCTCGGTTACATCTTTATAGGCTTCAGAGGCTTCCTCAGCCAGTGAACTCATGCTACCAGCCTTAACCGTAATCCCCCTGGACGCTAGTGACTTGGCAATATCAGCACCCCTGAGGCTGCGTTTAGCCGCTGAGCGACTTTGCACCCTCCCCGCACCATGGCAGGTGGAACCAAATGAGTCCTTCATAGCTGTTTCTGTGCCCAGGGCTACATAGGAGCAGCGTCCCATATCCCCGGGGATGAGAACTGGCTGACCTATATCCCGGTAAATATCGGGTACATCAGGGTGTCCTGATGGGAAAGCCCTGGTTGCCCCCTTGCGGTGAATACAAAGAGTTTGTTTCTTGCCACCGATGGTGTATTCCTCTATTTTGGCGATATTATGAGCCACATCGTAAATTTGCTCCAGCCCCAGTTCACTCTGGCTCTTGCCAAAGACCTTACTGAAGGACTCTCTAGCCCAGTGAGTGATGCACTGTCGGTTAGTCCAGGCGTAGTTAGCGGCGCATGACATAGCTGCCAGG
>DAOVUZ010000048.1 GCA_030632305.1 Dehalococcoidales bacterium
CAGACTGCGCAGTTTGGAGAGAGCTGGCAAGCTACGCTATCCTATAATCGCGGTAAATGATGCCCAGACTAAGTATCTTTTTGATAACCGCTATGGTACCGGACCAAGCACCATTGACGGCATCACCCGGGCCACTAATATCCTGTGGGCCGGGAAAAAGGTAGTGGTCTGTGGCTATGGCTGGTGCGGGCATGGCATAGCCTTGAGAGCTAAGGGGCTAGGCTCTCAGGTAATTGTAGCCGAGGTGGAGCCAGTCCGTGCCCTGGAGGCGATTATGGACGGATACCAGGTTATGTCACTACTGGAAGCGGCCAGGGTAGGGGACATTTTCATTACCAGTACCGGTGATAAGAGCGTTATTGATAAAGCCCATCTTCAGGTGATGAAGGATGGAGCTATTCTAGCCAATAGCGGGCATTTTAATGTAGAGATAAATATTCCGGCTTTAGAAAGCCTGGCTGATAGTAAGCGGCGAGTGCGTCCCTTCGTTGATGAGTATACCCTGAGTAGTGGGCGTCACCTGTACCTGCTGGGCGATGGGAGATTGATTAATCTGGCGGCGGCAGAAGGGCACCCGGCCAGCGTTATGGATATGAGCTTTGCTAACCAAGCCCTGTGTCTGGAGTATATGGTAAAAAATAGTGGAATGCTCAAGCCCCAGGTATACTCCGTACCTGAGGAAATTGATAAACAGGTGGCACGGTTAAAGCTAAGCTCCATGGGCATTGATATTGATAGCCTGTCCCCAGAGCAAAAGGAGTACCTGACCAGTTGGGAGCAGGGTACATAGAATAAGGAGGAGAAAAAATGGCTAACAGTTTTGCTAGCTCACCAGCCTACATGTTTACTTCGGAATCAGTTACCGAGGGGCACCCTGATAAACTATGTGACCAGATATCAGATGCTGTTCTGGATTCCATCCTAGAAAAGGACCCGTATGGCAGAGTAGCCTGTGAGGTAGCAACGACCACTGGATTGGTGATGGTTCTGGGAGAAATCACCACGAGTTGCTATGTTGATGTGCCCAGTATAGTAAGAAAGGTTGTTCGTGATGTAGGTTATACCAAGCCTGAATATGGTTTTGATGACCAGTCCTGCGGGGTAATGGTTTCTATCACGGAGCAGTCCACTGACATTGCTCTGGGGGTAAATAAATCGTTGGAGGTTAAGAGAGGTTCAACTGCTAACGACCTGGATGAAATTGGAGCTGGTGACCAGGGGATGATGGTTGGTTTTGCCTGCACCGAGACGGCGGAGCTTATGCCCCTGCCTATTTCCCTGTCGCACAAGCTGTGCCGCCGCCTGGCACAGGTCAGAAAGGACTGCACCCTACGCTACCTCCGCCCTGATGGAAAATCCCAGGTAACCGTAGAGTATCATAATGGCACTCCCCGACGGGTGGATTGTGTAGTTATTGGAGCTCAACATAACCCTGATGTCAGCCACGACGAAATTGAAAAGGATATCATTGAGCAGGTAGTCAAGGTCGTTATCCCCTCTTCTTTGATAGACGATAAAACTAAGTATTATGTTAATGCTACCGGTCGATTTGTAGTTGGAGGACCAGTATCTGATACCGGTTTCACCGGGCGTAAGATTCTGGTTGATACTTATGGCGGCGTTGCCCGCCATGGTGGTGGTTGCTTCTCTGGGAAAGACCCGACCAAGGTTGACCGCTCCGCGGCTTATGCTGCCCGCTACATCGCCAAGAATATTGTCGCTGCCGGGCTGGCTGAGCGTGTGGAACTCCAGATTTCATATGTTATTGGCGTCGCCCATCCGCTTTCTGTATCTATTGAGACCTTCGGCACGGCCAAGGTTGACCAGGAGGTTTTGGTTAATTTGGTTAATAAGCACTTTGACCTCAGACCTGGAGCCATTATTCGGGACCTTGACCTGCGCCGCCCCATATATAGGCAGACGGCTGCCTATGGGCACTTCGGACGAGATGACCTTGACCTCCCCTGGGAAAAGACCGACAAAGCTGAAATCCTGAAAAAAGAGGCGCTGGGTTAGGAAATAACCAGCGGGATAGACCCGTCCAATTAAAAACTTAAATGGGAAGCTTGGGGGGCGAAGCCCCCTTCAATAGCCACTCTCCTATCCTGAAGTAATGAGAAGGGGAGTTTTAGAGGGGCGTAGCCCCTCTAAACAAATTATCTTCCCCTTATTAAGGGGAAGGGGATAAAGGGGATAGGGTTGAAAAATAACCCCATAAAATTTGGCACTGATGGCTGGCGGGGGATTATCGCCCAGGATTTTACCTTTGATAATGTGCGGGTTTGTGCCCAAGGGGTAACTGACTACCTTAAACAGTCAGGGCTATCCAGCCGTGGGTTAATTGTGGGCTATGATACTCGCTTTGCCTCTGAGGACTTCGCTTCAGCAGTGGCTGAGGTAGTTGCTGGCAACGGAATAAAGGTGTACCTCTGCCCTAGGGCAACACCGACGCCGGTGATAAGCTTCGGCGTTGTGACTCAAAAGGCGGGAGGGGCTATCGTTATAACTGCCAGCCATAACCCGGCTATATGGAGTGGCTTTAAGTATAAAACTAAAGACGGAGCTAGTGCTCCGCCTGAGGTTGAAACTGAAATAGAAAAGCACATTGCCCACATTCTTGCCACCGGGAAAATAAACCGTCTGCTTCTGACCGAGGCGTTAGAACAGGGAATAGTAGAATACCTCGACCTGGCTCCAATTTACTCCCGTCAGCTAGCTAAACTCATTGACCTGAGTGAGCTACGCCAGGCTAAGCTGAAGATAGTCGTGGACTCAATGTATGGCGCCGGCGCTGGCTATTTCAAGATGCTGTTGGGTGGCGGAGCTATTGAATTGGTGGAGATAAATAATGAACGCAATCCCCTCTTCCCCGGGATTCAGCCTGAGCCGATTGCTCCCAATTTAGCCAGGTTATCAGCTACGGTTGTAGACCAGAGAGCTAATATAGGGTTAGCTACTGATGGCGATGCCGACCGCCTTGGCATTGTGGATGAAAATGGGAGGTTTCTGACCACGCTTCAGGTCTTTGCTTTATTAGCTCTCTACATGCTGGAGATAAGCGGTGAGCGAGGAGCTATAGTAAAGACAATAAATACTAGCAGTATGCTTTACCGCCTGGGTGAAATATTCAATGTGCCTGTCTATGAGACGCCAGTGGGCTTTAAATATGTTGCCTCAATGATGATGACTAAAAATGCGCTCATTTGTGGGGAAGAGAGCGGCGGTTACGGCTTCCGCAGCCATATCCCGGAAAGAGATGGCATTCTGGCTGGTCTCTATTTCCTTGACCTGATGATTAAGACTGGTAAAACCCCATCGGAACTCATAGGCTACCTCTACAGTAAAGTAGGAGCTCACTATTACCGGCGTATAGATATTAAGTTCCCTGAGCCAGAGCGCCAGGCGATAATTGAACGCATAAAACATAACCCACCGGAGTATATTGATGGGGTTAAGGTAGTAAAATTTGATACTGCTGATGGGTTCCGATTTATCCTGGCTGATGCCACCTGGTTATTCATCAGGTTTTCTGGAACTGAGCCCGTGCTTCGCATCTATACCGAAAGCGATAGCCAGTCTCGGCTAGAAAAGCTGCTCGAGTTTGGCAGAGGATTAGCCGGAGTCTAAACGGGAAAAGGAATTGAGTATGGAAGAAATACTTCCCCAAAAAACAGAAAAGCCGTGGGGATTCGAGCTACTATTTGCTCATACCCCGAAGTATGCCGGCAAGCTAATCTTTGTTAAAAAGGGGCACAGGCTTAGCCTTCAGTATCATGAAAAGAAGGACGAAAGTATTTATATATATGAAGGGAAGGCATTGGTTGAAATTGGGGGGAGTGATGGGCGTATGGAGTCAACCATGCTTGGGCCCGGCCAATGTATCAGGATTCCTCCACTCACCAGGCATCGGCTACAGGCTATAGAGGACACAACATTATTTGAAGTCTCAACCCCTGAGCTGGACGATGTGGTCAGGGTAGAAGACGACTATGGACGAGCCAGATAATAAGCCTAGTGCCATTTAGTGACTGGGTGAACCAGCGGGTTCTGGATTTTCTCCTGACTAGCTAAACTTACCGCTTGGTGTACTGAGGTGCTTTGCGAGCACGCTTAAGGCCAGCCTTCTTTCTCTCTTTAACCCGAGAGTCCCGGGTAAGCAACCCGTAGTGGCGTATTGTTGACTTAAGGCTTTCGTCGGCTCTTACCAGAGCTCGAGCGATACCGTGAGAGATAGCATCACTCTGTCCTGATATACCACCCCCGGCTACTTTAACCACGGCGTTATACTTACTTGCACTATCGGTAACCAGGAACGGTTGCAGTATTGTCCGGCGGTGCTCAAGGCGGGTGAACAGCTCCTCATAGGGCACGCCATTTATGATAATAGCACCGTTGCCCGGCAATAGCCTTACCCGAGCCACTGCTGCCTTGCGTCTACCTGTCCCATAGAAATAAGCTTGCTTTTCCATTTAACCCTATCCCCTGTATCCCCTTCCTCTTATTAAGAGGAAGGGGAAATTATAATTTCTGAAGGAGCGGAGCCCCTTCAGACTTTCCCCTATCCTTTAGTTGAGCTAGCCTTTGTCTGACCCAGGTGAGGATGAGTATCACCGACATAGACCTTGAGTTTTTTCATCATAACTGCACCCAGGCGGGTGTGAGGCAACATACCCTTGACGGCATGCTCAATCACTCGTGTTGGATGGGTCTGCATCATTTCCTCTAAACTGATGCTTTTAAATCCTCCTGGATAGCCTGAATGCCTATAATAGAATTTCTGCTTAGCCTTATTGCCAGTAAACCGAACTTTATCAGCGTTGGTAATAACGACAAAATCGCCCGTATCCAGATTAGGACTGAATATGGGTTTGTGCTTACCTATAAGTAAGCTGGCGGCTTGAGTAGCAAGCTTACCTAAAATTTTACCCGAGGCATCAATAACATGCCATTGCCGCTCAATATCAGATGCCTTAGTGCTGTAGGTTTTCATCATATCTCTCCAAGGGGGCATGGATAATTTATTTGCATAAGGCACAGCCCACAGGCAGGAGCAGTTGGTCCAGCCAGCCCCGGGTTTTTTGCCTCAACTATACTACGAAACTCATCAACCGACATTCTACCCAAGCCGACTTTGATTAAAGCACCTACTGTATTGCGTACCTGGTGAGCTAGGAAGGATTTAGCTACCATATTGAAAACAACCAGTTCCCCGTTTTTCTCCGTTTCTGCCCGATACACACTGCGCACCGTACGTTTTGTCCCCGCCTTGATACAGGTAGTAAATGAGGCGAAGTCATGTTCGCCGATAAGAGCCTGACATGCCCGATTCATAATCTCAATATCTAGATAGCCAGCGACAGGGGAAGCAAAGTCCCGCCTGATTGGAGACCGAGTCCGACTATTTAATATATAGTAATTATATTCACGGCTAAGAGCATCACGCCTGACATTAAAAGAATCGCTGGCTCTGTGCGCTGCCTTAACCGCAATATCCTTTGGTAAATAGTAGTTTAGCCCGTTAATAAATGTTGGAACAGGGAGAGACGAGCTGGTCCTGAAGATAACCTTCTGTCCTTTGGCATGAACCCCAGCATCAGTTCGGCTGGCC
>DAOVUZ010000046.1 GCA_030632305.1 Dehalococcoidales bacterium
TAACTGCATTCCGCACGGACAGGGGTTCATTTGCGCCGTGGAAAATTTAAATTACTTCATAGTTATCGCGACAGTCATAACACTAATGGTTAATTTCATAAGAATCATAAAGTTTGTGGTATATTTCATGGCTTCCGTAATTAACTCCCTGAATAAAAAACCGTTGCTACTAGCGGTTATCTGCGTGTGGTATACTTTGCTGGTGGGGAGGGATAGCGTATTTTAGGGCGGGTCCCGTCCTCCCTTTAAAACAATTCGCTAGCCCCTCCCCGTATTGTTTAAATCGAACTTTCTGGGTCTGCCACCCTTTTTACCCCATTCACTCGCTGAGTCTGGGTACTTGGCCCGCATGGCCTTTTGACCCCTACGCCCGATTTCAGCGAAAAATTCCCTTCCATGGTTTTTTAGGGCAGTGAGGCCACCCCTCCTTCCTGCCTCATTTACTGTGATTGCCATACAATTCCCAAAATAAAAAACTACCCATTTCTAGGTAGTATATAGCATAGAGTTTACGAAAAAGACTGGTTTTACGGGCCTAGCAAAATATACTAAGAGCCTATTTCAGGACTTTTGGGTCTATCCCAATCAGCCTTGAAAATTTCCTAACGGCCGTACCAACATTTTTGGCATAGGATATTACTGAACCACCTGGAGTATAGACTTCATCCTCAGCTATTTCATCATAGGTTTTATGATGTATGTAATGTTCAAACCACCATCGGGCGTGTTTGTCAAGAGCGCTCGGGTATTCACGTAGACCCTTATCTTTAATCTCATCTTCATATTTTCGCAGTTTCTTGGTTATTTCAGCTTGCACAGGCTCGCGACCAAAAAGAATAATTGCCCAAGCTGGAATCTTGATTTCTAGTGGAGGCAAGGGTGGTGACCATGGATAAAGTAGATCGAGATTCTCTAATGGTATATCTTGTTCCTTGAATACCCATTGAGCTCCCAGCACTTCAATCAAATCCAACCAAAAGAGGGCCATGTCCCCCCAGGGAGCCCTCAATTTCCATTTATAAGCAAGGCCACTCAGGCCATCAAAGTAGGGCTGCAACTGGGACAAATAGCCAAATTGCTCAGCAGAGAAAGGGTCCTTCTGGCTCTCCCCCTTGTTGTAATCGATGACTGCCTGATAGTATTCAGCTGGAGACATCGTACCGTCGTTGAAAAAGGCGAAGGCATCCTTGGCAAATTTGCTGAGTATTACCAGATATGGCTGGCGTATTTTTTCCAGCTCTGTCATAAAATCAGGTTCTTTTCTGTAGATTTTCAACAGGGCTGTTATTGCATCTCCCTTGGTTATTTTTGGATAGCTTAGCTTCGGCATTTCATTCCTCACTTTAGTCCCATAAGGTCGGCGGGGCTTGCTTTTTTATGGGCTTCAAGAGCGTCCTCCATTCCCAGAGCTGCGGTATAGCGTTTCACCATATCTAGATCTGAGTGACCTAACAGATATTGTAGGTTAAAGACATTCTTATCTGCCCGGAGAAAATTCAGGGCGAAGGTATGCCTAAAACGGTGTACGCTTCCTTGGCTGGTAATACCTGTCCTTTGTTTAAGGCGTTTAATTAGCGACTGGACGCCACTCTGGTCCAATGGCTTCGCCTCCTCGGTTAGCCAAATCTCCTTCATGCTGTTGTTGGGGCGGTATATTAAGTATCGCCACAGGGCTTTTTGGGCTGTTTTACCAATTCTTACCATCCGCTCTTTAGCACCTTTACCCGTAACTTTGATAGAGCCTGTCTCGCTGTCTATGTCGCTAATTGTCATACCGACAAGCTCCGAGAGTCTAATGCCAGTGTCTAGCAATACTAAAATTATGGCCCGGTTACGGCTGGCCAAGAATTTGGCATTGTGCTCGTAATCATAGTTACATACAGCCAGCATTTTCTTTATTTCCTCAGTGGTGTAAGGTGTGACAACTTTGGGTTTTGGCTTAGAAACCTTTATCTTAACCATAGGGCTCTCGTGAAGAAAGCCCTCACACACTGCCCAACTGAAGAGGCAAGATAGGACAACAAAATAGTGGTGAACAGTAGAATGGGAAGCCTTATGCCAGGAGGTTTCGCTGCCATTTCCCTTGAGTCCCCAGCGGTGTGTTTCAGTTGCTACGTAGCCGAGGAATTCTCTAATATGCCACTCATTGAGAAATCGAGCATCATCAGACCAGTTTTCTTTTTCGGCATACCACAGGAAGCGATTGAGGTTTTCTTGATAGTATTCTACTGTCCTCGGGCTTTTATCCTCTGTCTGTTTGGTGAGAATAAAGCCCTTTACTAGAGATTTGAGGGATGTTCCGAGCGATGCTTGAGGATTGACATAGGTAACCATTATTCATTTTGGGACCCGCCCTATTTTTACCGAATCAGGTGGTCTAGATCGTATTTAGCCACCTTTGACTTTTTGGCGGCTCAGGTGGTACGATCACCACATGTCCTATCTATGGTCGGGGGGAGAGGATTTGAACCTCCGACCACCTGAACCCCATTCAGGTGTGCTACCAGGCTGCGCTACACCCCGACTTACTGTGGTATATATTCTAACATAATTCAGGGAGTATTTAAACAACCTGCCCCCGCTGAGTTTGAAAAGGTTGCGCTTTCAGGTTATAAATAGAAAATAAGATTTTGCCAGGACGGACTCAGGTTTGGTTAAAAAGAAGATAGAGAAACCCAAGCGTGAAGTTACCAGGCACCAGCTTTCTCGGTGGCAGCTGCAGAAGAGGCGACAGCGTATTCTTCTTGGCTCGGGAATTCTCATAATTTGTGCTGTTATAGGTCTCATCGGCGCTGGAATTTACCATCAGTGGTATATTCCTGAATATAAACCGCTGCATCAAACTGTAATCACAGTAAACGATACCGAGTTTGATATGGATTACTACATAAAGATGATTAAATACTACGGGCAAGGTATGTCAATCCAGCAAATATATGGCCTGGTTGATGAGGTAGCGATATATATTGAGCAAAATGAGCTAATAAGACAAGGAGCTTTCAATCTGGGCATTAATATTAGCGATAAGGAAGTTGATAACGAACTCAAGAATCGTGACCTACCTTTAAACAAGGACTACCGGGATGTGTTTAGGGCACAAATGTTAATAGATAAACTGCTTGATGAGTACTTTGAGCCGGAGGTGCCGCTGTCTGCCGAGCACAGGCATATCTTGGGAATGTTCCTGGAGAATGAGAGCCAGGCAATTGAGGTTAGAGCTGGGCTAGAGAGTAGCGAAGACCTTGCTGAGTTGGCTAGCCAGCTTTCTCTGGACAATTTTTCTAAGGAGAAGGAAGGTGACCTTGGCTGGCGACCTGAAGGTGCCTTAACCATGCTGCTAAATACCTCCCTACCTGGTGAGTATGCCTTCAGTAGTGAACTGGGAGTATTGAGTCAGCCAATATATGATGAAGCCAAAACCAGGAACGTTGGCTACTGGATAATCAAGGTTTTGGAAAGGCAGGAGGAACCGGAGCAAGCTCACATTCAAGTAATATTGCTGAGTAGTGAACAACAGGCACAGACGGTGAGAACCAGGCTTGAAGACGGCGAGGATTTTGCTACTTTGGCTCAGGAGCTTTCTCAGCATGACGAGTCCATGGAAACTGGCGGTGACCTGAGCTGGGTAACTCCAGATACTATGAGCTCAACTGTTGATGAGTTTGTTTTTAATACTGAACTGGAGCTGAGTCAGCCGCTCCGTGATGAGGATGTTTGGACAGAAGGGGGCTACTGGCTGGTAAAGGTTATAGATATAGATGATGATAGGGAGATTGAGGACGAGGACAGGGATTTGCTGAAGGCTAAGGCTTTAAATGAGTGGCTCCTGGCGCTATGGGATGACCCTCAGAATAAGGTCGAGAATTATCTGGATGATGAGAAAAAGGCATGGGCAATAACGTATATTATAGAGAGCCAGAATTAAACCGGGGGTTAAGGTAATGAAGAAGCAGAGTATCGGGGTTGGGTTAATAGGACTGGGGGTAGTTGCTGGAGCGGTAGCCAGAGTTTTGCTGGACAAAGCAAAGGTTCTGGCTGAGCAAGTGGATTGTCCCATTGTTTTACGGAAGGTAAAGGTTCTGGAGCAGGATTTAACCAGACCGCAGGCACTGGAGATGGACTCTCAACTCTTTACCACAGATGAAGATGAGTTTTTTGCCGAACCGGAGATAGATATAATCGTCGAGGCGATAGGGAATGAAAACCCCGCCCTGGAGTATTTGAAAAGGGCAATATCAAGCGGTAAACACGTAGTCACCTCCAACAAGGAGGTTATCGCCAAACACGGGGCGGAACTGTTGGCCTTGGCTCAACAGCATAAGGTGGGGCTGCGCTACGAAGCCAGTGTTGGTGGCGGTATTCCTCTGGTTGCCCCTTTTCAGTATGACCTGGTAGCTAATAACATAAGTGGTATTTACGCCATAATAAACGGGACTACCAATTATATTCTTACCCGGATGGCAAAGGATGGTATGGATTTCTTCCTGGCTCGCAATAGAGCTCAGCAGCTAGGTTATGCCGAGGCTAATCCAGAAAATGATATAGAAGGGATAGACGCTGCCTATAAGCTGGCTATCCTTGCCTCGTTAGCCTTTCACAGTCAAGTCCGACCTGAGGATGTCTATTGTGAAGGAATTTCCCGGCTGGACAGCCGCGACTTCCAGTATGCTAGGGAGTTCGGCTTTGCCATAAAGCTGCTGGCTATTGCCAAACAGAGCGATAACTTGATTGAAACTCGGGTGCACCCCGTTTTTATTCCTGAAGACTCTCTTCTGGCTAAGATCGACGATGTCTATAATGCCATTCTGGTTGAAGGTGACCTGGTGGGCAAGGTGCTTTTCATTGGTGAGGGTGCCGGTGCCCTCCCCAGCAGCAGTGCCATTGTCGCTGATATTGTGTCAGCAGCCCAGGATATTGCTTTTGGTGCCGGTAGTGGAGTCAGGTGGAAGTTGCAACCGGGAAAAGTTATTAAACCTATGTCCGACATTGAAACCAGGTACTACCTCAGGATGAATGTTGCTGACCGCTCCGGGGTGTTGGCTCAGATTTCCAAGGTTTTGGGTGACCATCTAATTAGCATTTCCTCGGTTCTCCAGAAGATGGTTGATAGCGTGTCTCAGACCGCTGAAATTGTCATCATGACTCATCCCGCTAAGGAAGCGGCAATGCAGCAGGCTCTGGAAGAGGTAACACGCCTGCCTGTGGTTAACGAAATAAGCAACTTCATTCGGGTTGAAGAATGAAAACAGGCGTCTTAGTTAAGTATAAGGATTTTCTTCCCATTACTCCTGATACTCCTTTATTCTCACTGGGGGAGGGAGATACCCCTCTGGTCAGGTGCCGGGGTCTGGAGGAGGAAATTGGTTGTGGGGAGCTATACTTTAAGCTGGAGGGGTGTAATCCTACCGGTTCATTTAAAGATAGGGGCATGGTAGTTGCTGTAGCCAAGGCGATAGAAGCCGGCAGTAAAACTATAATATGCGCCTCAACCGGTAATACCAGCGCCTCAGCCGCTGCCCATGCTGCCTATTTCGGGCTTACTGCTATTATTATTGTGCCTAAAGGCAAGATTGCCCTGGGTAAGCTGGCCCAGGCTATTATCTACGGGGCCAAGATTATCACCA
>DAOVUZ010000059.1 GCA_030632305.1 Dehalococcoidales bacterium
ATACCAATATCAGGAGTGTGAACCGATGGAGCTACAGATAACAGGTAAAAATATAGACCTATCATCAGCGGTACATCGTTACATTGAACGCAAACTGGGCAAGCTCAGTCGCTATCTACCTAATATTATTGAGTCCAAGGCCGAAATTTTTGAAGAGAAGACAAAGTCCCCCCATCAGCACTTTGTGGTGCGGGTAACTATAGATAGCAGCGGCACCCTGCTCCGTGGGGAGGGGAGGGGAGAAGACCTGTTCACAGCTATTGACAAGGTAGCCACGATTATGAATCGGCAAATTGAGCACTATAAGGGGAAACTATATGATAAGGGGAGGGGTAACTCATTCACCAGAAGTAAATTCAGTGAGGAAGTAGAGACACGGCCCCAACGAAGTGTAGTCAAGGTTAAGCGATTCCCGGTTGAACCAATGTCCGTAGCCGAAGCCACAGACGAGATGGAGCTTTTGGGTCATGATTTCTTCCTGTTCTTTAATGCTGATACCGAAAAACTTAATCTGTTATATCGACGAAAGGATGGTAACTACGGTCTGATTGAGCCTGAGTCGGAGTAACACTATGAGAGAAGAGCTAAGATACATCACTGTTAACAGTGATGGGGGCTGGCTCGGAATATTAGGCTCGGCAAAGGGGCTACTGTGTATTACCTTGCCCCAGCACTCAGCTCAAGAGGCGCATCAGCTATTAGGCGATAGAGCAAATCATGCAACCTGGTCTCCCCACTTATTTGACGACTTAATACAGCGCCTCAGGATTTACTTTAGCGCTCATAAGGTAAACTTTCCTGATGAGCTTAACTTATCTGGAGCTACCACCTTTCAGCGTGAGGTATGGGAAATAACTAGGCTTATCCCTTATGGTGAGACCAGAAGCTACACCCGGGTAGCGGAGTATATTGGCAAACCAGCGGCAGTTCGGGCGGTGGGGCAAGCTCTAGCCAGAAATCCTCTACCTGTTATCATCCCCTGCCATCGGGTAGTAGCCAGCGATGACAGGCTCGGTGGCTACAGCGGGGGATTGGAGATGAAGAGGTATCTTCTTTATCTGGAAGCCTCGGGCAGTATTCAATAAGGTCAGGATTTAGCCCGGTATAGTCTTCGTTTACCCTCAACAGTTCCTCTTACTTTCAGGTTCAGGATCGGCAAAGCCTAAAGATACAGGTATCAGAAGTTAGAAAAGGCTGGGTGTTGGTCATGATACCTGGCCTTTTTATTGTGACAACACATTTTAAGCAAATGTGACTCTGGCTGCACAAAATGCAAGTCTGTCACATCCAAGCACTTTGGGAAAATTCATTAGTCGATCTATTCTTCACGCCTCGTGCTGTTTGGGATTTTTCGGGTTATCTATGCTTTGTGTTTAGCTGTGTTGTATAATGCAGAAGGGTAAGAAATGTCTACAATACAGTCAAATTCATAATGAGGTATAGATATGCAGGATGGTGAAGAACAAGGAGATGCCAAGAAACTCACAGGGATAGCTGTAACCCTGGCCGACTTGTTGGACTACCAAGATGATGCTGTAGTCAGCAGGACAATAATTGGAAAGAAGACGGGAACCCTTACTTTATTCTCTTTTGATGAAGGACAAGGTTTGAGTGAACACACAGCGCCATTTGATGCTTTTGTCTATATTCTTGACGGCGAAGCTGAGGTTACTATCTCAGGTAAATCTTTGCAATTGAAAGAAGGTGAGGTAGTCGTAATGCCAGCCAACGAACCGCACGCATTGAGAGCAACAAAGAGATTCAAGATGATGTTAGTAATGATAAGGTCTTGAGCTACCCTGACAACCTACGTAGGTACGCTTTCTTGTTTATGTAGTCACAATAACACACAACTTTTACCTTTCCGGGTGTGCATCTGAGAGATACTTGGCGACTCTTAGGATTGAAAAGCTTCTGGTTAAATACCCCTAGCAACCGCTTCCAGGTTCTATAGGGACCAGCACGGTTCACTGTCTACCCATCGCATTTCCTTGTTTTTTCTTCCTAACTACTTTGAGCAATGAATTCAGCTCTGCTCTCTCCCCCATGAATTTTACGGGGGATACTATACCTATAACAGTCATCTCAAGATGTTGGAATTTCATGAATCTTGCCATTACGAACATGCCGACTCCCGTTGCAATAAATATCAGTTCAATTAACCCTA
This sequence comes from Dehalococcoidales bacterium, assembly GCA_030632305.1. Taxonomy (GTDB): domain Bacteria; phylum Chloroflexota; class Dehalococcoidia; order Dehalococcoidales; family DAOVUZ01; genus DAOVUZ01. Next base: position 2,168 of record DAOVUZ010000059.1, read on the forward strand.
GGGAATCCCAATATAACAGCGGGAAGAGACCCACCGCAAGAGACACAATTCCCGGGATTATCAACACATGAAACCTTTGTTCCTTAAAGCTAATACTTGAGATGTGGTCATAGTCATAGTCTGTGACAGTACTACCCTTCTTCAGAACATAGTCTGTGACAGTACCACCCTTCTTCACAATCAATCTCTTGTTTGAAGCATACGCAGTACAACCGCTCAGTTTGAATGACTTTTCAATGACTTCACCTTCTACCATGAAGGGCTCAATATCTCCATTCACCTTCAACGTTCTCCTTCCATCAATATTCTGTTCATTTTTCCGTATACAATACATTTCTCCATTTTTTACGGATCGTAGTCATATTTAACGCTCCGGGATGTCATTTTGAGATAACCACTGTCTTCCTTGGTCATTTCCAGTCAAGCCTCAACCTCTCCTCACCCACCAATTCTACTAGCCGCTGATAAAGTTCGGGACAATAGCTGATGGATATATTAGACAGCTTGAGGTTGATAATCTTTTCCTCATTGGTAACCCGCAGGCTTACTTCATCCTCTCCGGGGAAATCTTTGAGGGTGTTAATCAATTTATGCAGATAGGCTAAATCACTATCATCGTCACTGGTCTGGGTGATGTCTATTACCAGTCGGCGACTTTCGGCTGAGGTAGCATGGGCTGCGGTTTCCGCAGCAACCACCGGCATCTCACCGGGCTGAGGAGTAACCACCTCTTCACCTTTATCTGCTTCTGGTTGGTAGCAGCGCACACAGTCGCAGTTTAGCTGCACCTGTTCATCCCTCAGCTTCACCTTGCCTTCAACCACCAGTATATTTCCTTCTTGCCACAGGTCTCTGGTACTGGCATAGACCTTGGGCCAAACCATGACCTCGATTCTGCCATCAAGGTCTTCCAGCACAGCACTGGCAAAGGGGTGCCCGTCTCTGGTGAGTAGTTGACGAACTGAGGCTACCATTCCGGCAACAACAACAGTTTGCCCTACCAGCTCGGCATCAACTTGACCACACAGGATAGCATCCTCTGAGGTCATCTTGGTAATAAATGAGCTGAAGGGGTGCTCAGAGAAGTATACTCCCGTCAGCTCCCTCTCCCAGACCAGCCTCTCCCGAGTAGAGATATCGACAGTTTCTAGATCAAGGCTGGGCACAGGAACCGGCATTGCCACCCCCCACAGGTCAAACATAGTAGATTGCCCTGTCTCCCGCAGACTTTGCTCTCGTTGAGCCAGAGAAAGAATACGATTAGTGTTGTGGAGTAGAGTGCCACGGTCACCCAGAGAGTCTAGGGCTCCAGCCTTAATCAAGCTTTCCAGTACCCGTTTGTTCAAGCCACGCAGGTCGGCACGGCGGCACAGGTCTTCAATAGATTTGAAGTCGCCCCCCTTACTTCGTTCAGCGATGATAGGCTCAATAGCCCCTGGTCCCACATTCTTGATAGCGGTTAGCCCGAAGCGGATAGCTGGAGTGCCACTATCATTCTCTATAGAAAAGGTAACCTGACTACAATTTATATCTGGTGGGAGCACCGTAATACCCAGGCGGCGGCATTCGGCAACAGCACTGGCTACCTTCTCTGACTGGTCGGCGTTGGTAATCAGGAAAGCGGTGATATATTCTGCCGGGTAGTTTGCCTTAAGATAAGCAGTCTGATAGGAAATAAGGGCATAGCTCACACTGTGAGCCTTATTAAAGGCGTAGCCAGCGAACGGCTCAATAAGGGCAAAAACCTCAGCCGCTACCTCGGTCGAGAATCCGTTCTTCTTGGCTCCGGCAATAAAGTTACGCTTTTCTTTTCTCATAACCTCAGGAATTTTCTTGCCCATTGCCTTGCGGAAGATGTCAGCCTGCCCCAGAGTATAGCCAGCGAAGGCCTGGACAATAAACAGCACCTGTTCTTGATACACAATCACTCCATAGGTTTCCTCAAGAATGCCGGCCAGGGTGTTGTGGGGGTAGTGGATAGGCTCAATACCATGCTTGGCTTTGATGAAGGTAGGGATTTGCTCCATAGGTCCAGGGCGATAGAGGGCTACCATAGCAGCAATATCGCTGAAGGAGGTTGGCTTAAGCTCCCTGATATAGCGGCGCATCCCAGTCCCCTCCAACTGAAACACACCAGCCGTTTCCCCCGAGGATAAGAGTTCAAAGGTCCTGGCATCATCCATCGGGATATGGTGCAGGTCAATCTCAATGCCACGGTTCTGGTAAATAATCTCCTTTGCCTTGCCCAGAATGGTGAGGTTAGCCAAACCAAGAAAATCCATCTTCAAAAGACCAATCCGGGCAATATCATCCATAGTGAACTGAGTCATAACAGTCGCTTCACCATTACCCTTGCTTACCCGCTGTAGCGGGACGTATCTGGTGAGTGGCTCTTTAGATATAACCACACCGGCGGCATGAGTGCTGGCATGGCGAGCGATACCCTCTATCCTCTTCGCCGAGTCAACCAGGTTGCTGACGGTGTCATCCTCATCATAGATATTCTTTAGTTCGCTATTTTCACCCAGGGCTCTGTCCAGGGTCATCCCCGGTCCAAGGGGAACCAGCCTGGCTACGCGGTCAACAGCACTGTAAGGCATACCCAAAGCCCGACCCACATCCCTTAGGGCTGCCCTGGCACCCAGGGTGCCGAAGGTGATAATCTGGGCGACATGGTCAGTTCCATATTTCTGTGAAACATAGGAGAGAACCTCGTCACGGCGGTCATCCTCAAAATCTAAGTCTATATCTGGCAGCTCATTACGCTCCAAGTTAAGGAAACGCTCGAAGACCAGCTTATTCTCAATAGGGTCAATGGCAGTAATACCCAGGCAATGAAGAACGATACTGGCAGCAGCACTACCCCTAACCCCGAACAGGATGTTTTGCTTCCGGACGAAGGAGACGATATCCCAGACGACAAGGAA
>DAOVUZ010000073.1 GCA_030632305.1 Dehalococcoidales bacterium
CACAATCGGAACACTGAAGTGATTTGTCCTGAAAACTCATTGGATGACCTCCTCTTTTTAAAATTTTAGTTAGAGTCCGGTCATCCAATACTTAAGTAATCTGAAGCGATTTAAAAAAGCCTGTAATAACCTAAACCTGAACTAATTAGAAGCATTGTACCCTAAAGAGAGCCTCTTTGTCAAATGCGCGCAGATCACATTGTATATAAAGTAACTTTTTGCATTGCGATACTTCCCTTTGTAGTAACAATATGACGAAATGTGCAATCTGAAGAGTTTACAGAAGGGGAGGCGGGGAATAAGCTTGCTTTTTTCTCAAAATTCCTGTATCATATGTAAGTAAAATTGAATAGGTAACCTGGAGGAGTCCGAACCGAGTTCAGGCATAATCGGGGAGCAAGTCGGTGCAAATCCGACACAGTACCGCCTGCTGTGACTGATAGTTAACTCCTATCAGAAGTCAGAACACCGACCTCCAGTAGCCTTAAACCTCCGCGGAGCAAGGGGGTGGGGTTTATTTATTTACTAAAAGGTATGTAAAAACATCCTTGTTCTCAGGAGCGAGGGATTTTCTTTTTAAGGAGGTGGTAGCCTTGAGTTAAATTCTGAGGTGAAGAATCAAAACTAATTGGTCCGACTTTTAGGTGCGACGCATCCAAAATAGACAGCAAATCAAAATATTAACTGGAGGTGATTTTTAATGCAACAATATATTCGGTGGTGTATCTCAGCTCTGTTGATGGTGGCATTACTACTCCCAGCCACGGCTTGTACCACAGAAGCCTTACCCGGTACCTTTATTGATGGCCTGGGAAGAACAGTAAATATTGAAGAAGTGCCGGAAACGATTATCTCTCTGGCACCGAGTAATACCGAAATCCTTTATGCCCTAGGCCTTGAGGATAAGATAGTTGGGGTAACCGAGTATTGCGATTATCCTGAGGCAGCCCAAGATAAGTCAAAAATAGGTGGCTTTAGCACTGTTGATGTAGAGAGAGTGGTTGAAATTCAGCCAGACCTGATATTAGCCGCTAACAAACACAAGGACGACACTATTCCAGCACTGGAGAGACTGGGCTTAACCGTCCTTGCCCTGGACCCCAAAACCCTTGATGAGGTATTGGAAGCTATCACCCTGGTTGGCAGGTGCACCGGTAGCGAAGACGAGGCTTCCCTGCTGGTGACCGAGATGAATAACCGGATTGAGGCGGTAACTGACGAGACGGATAATTTGACCCCCGCTCAAAGACTGAGGGTGCTTTATGTTACCTGGCATGACCCTTTGATGACGGTGGGCTCAGGAGCCCTCCATAACGAGCTAATTCAACAGGCAGGTGGCACAAACATTTTCCAAGACCTCACCGATAACTATCCAAATATCAGTTTAGAGGCAGTCATTGAAGCCAATCCTCAGGTGATAATCACCGGTGTCGGTATGGGAACTGGAGAAGACTTGCCTTTTCAGTTTGCCAGTACTGAACCAAGACTAGAGGATGTGGATGCCCGAATTAATAACCGCGTATATGCGATAACTAATAACCTGGTGAGTCGCTCCGGACCCAGGACAGTAGATGCGCTGGAACGGCTGGCCAAGATGATACATCCCGAAATATTCGGTGAAATTGAGTAGAGACGAACGTGTAAAACCTGAAATCGCAAGGATTTTTTTGATTATGCCTTCGCAGCAAGCTAAACTATCCCACGCCAGCCAAGTTGTGCCAGCAGCCCTTTATCCTCGCCGGCGTGGGCGTGTCTATGCCATTTTCGGGCTGTTGCTCCTATTCGGGGTAACGGTAGCATTTGCCGTTACTGTTGGGAGCGCTCAAATTCCCTTGTCGACTACAATCAGCATCCTGCTTTCTAAGCTGCCTCTGGTTGATATAACCCCCAACTGGACAAGTAGCTTTGAGACCATAATCCTGGAGATACGCTTGCCCAGGGTTATTCTGGTGGGGCTGGTTGGTGCTGCCCTGGCGATAGCCGGGGCTACTTATCAGGGGCTGTTTCGCAACCCGTTAGCTGACCCTTACCTTATCGGCGTGGCTCAGGGAGCAGCGCTGGGGGCTGTTATTGGCTTCTTGTTTCCAGTCACCTGGTTTGGTATAGGTTTTGGCACTGTCCCCCTGCTCGCTTTTGCCGGGGCGCTGCTTAGTATCGCCATTGTCTACAATTTAGCCCGGGTAGGCGGGACCCTGCCGGTAACTACCCTTATCCTGGCCGGTGTCGCTCTGGGTGCCCTCCTGGCAGCCATCGTTTCCTACCTAATAATTACCAGTGGGGAGCAGATACATGGAATCATGTTTTGGATTATGGGTAGTTTTGCCTTAAGCCAGTGGTCGGAGGTAGCTTTTGTTCTTCCCTATATGGTGGTGGGGGTAACCATACTGCTAATTTATGCCCGCTCGCTTAATGTAATGCAACTTAATGAGGAGCAAGCTCAACAGCTGGGAGTCAATGTAGAAAAAACCAAGCTCATTCTTCTTGGTGCGGCTACCCTTATTACTGCTGCCGCTGTTTCTTTCGTCGGCATCATCGGGTTCGTTGGCATCCTCATCCCACACGCTGTGCGCCTGATTTGGGGACCGGATTACCGTTTCTTATTACCTTTATCCATCCTCGTCGGCGCCATTTTCCTTACCCTTGCCGATATCGTTGCCCGCACCGTGCTGGCGCCTTCCGAGATACCAATAGGGGTGATTACTGCTTTCTGTGGAGCACCCTTCTTCCTCTATTTACTGCGGCGGCGGGCAAAAGCACTTTTTTGAGGAAAAAGATGGTTAAACTGGAAATGCAAAATGTCACTCTTGCCTACGGACCTAAAGTGGTGGTGAGAGACCTAAACTTTCAGATGAGACCTGGCGAGATGGTGGGACTGGTCGGACCCAATGGCTGTGGTAAGTCAACCATTATCAAAGCCTTAAGCCGTGTTATTCCACCACATTCAGGCAGGATACTTCTGAACGGGAAGAATATATCCCAGATATCACGCAAGGATTTAGCTCGCATGCTTGGCGTAGTCCCTCAGATGTCGCTCCTGCCCAGTGTCTTTACCGCCTTTGAGATAGTGCTCATGGGCAGGAATCCCCACCTTGGTCTCTTTCAATATGAAGGTCCAAGGGATATGGCTATTACCTGGCAAGCTATGGAAAGGGCGTCAACACAGCATCTTGCTCACCGAAGAATAAACGAGCTTTCCGGTGGCGAGATACAGGGTATAGTCATCGCTCGTGTCCTCGCCCAGGAGACAGAGGCAATTCTTCTAGATGAGCCAACGGCAAATCTGGATATCGGTCGTCAGATTGAAATCCTGGATTTAATCAAGAGCCTGTGCCGGGAAAATAATATGACGGTTGTGGCTGCTCTTCATGACCTGAACCTCGCTTCCCAATACTGTGACCAATTAATGCTGATAAATAACGGGCGGATTCACGCTGAGGGTACACCAGCAATGGTCATCAATCCGGAAAACATTGAAGAGGTCTACGGTGGCGGGAGCTATGTCCACACTCACCCGCTAAGTGGTCTGCCGGCGGTGCTTCCCCATGCCGGCAATAGTAAACATGCCAAGCCCCAAGATGTGATAGAAGGGGATGCAGTTTAAGAATTGTGATTCTACAAATATTGTCTCCAGCCCTGGTTATTGATTTGGCTTGAGGTTAACTATGTTGTGTCATTCCCCCCAGACTGTCCAAATCGCCGGCTGGAATACACAAAGGAGAATAATGGGGAAACATACTAGTTGTTTGAGCCAAAAGAGCTAATCTATAAGATTGGAGAGAAAAATGGATAACGAATCTACTAAAATTAGTGGCATGGAGCGGATATTGGAAGAAGAATTGAAAGCATCTTTGGTCAGTGGTAAACTCCCTTGCGCCGTGGCGTTTAAAATATGCCGAAAACTCAAAGTCGGCCCCAGAAAAGTCGGTGATATGGCAAACAAGCTAAATGTAAAGATATCGAACTGCCAGTTGGGCTGTTTTCCATAATAGTAATGCAATTGAGATAGCCAAATCATTCTTAAAGCAGCCCAATTGAACAATCTAGCGTTTTGTTATCTGTCGTGGTCACTTAAGTGATACGCTGAATGGTAGACAGTAGGTATACGCAGGTTGGGACAGACATCCCGATGTTTGTGCAATGGTAGGTAATTCTAGGGGAATGACACCTTGAATCTCTACGTCGTCAGTGCCCCTAGCGTAGCCCTTTAGTAAACGATCACTTGCTGGCCTTCATTGAGGCCGTTGGTCACCTCGGTGTACTGACAATTGCTGACGCCGGTAGTTATTAAACATGGCTCAATAACACCGTCTTGCAGCACATGAGCATAGGTCTTTCCTTCCTTGTAGGTAATCGCCTCGTTGGGTACCAGCAGTACATCGTCTCCCCCATCTACCAGAAGGCTCACGGTAACGGTTAGTCCCTCCCTGAGCTGATAGTCTGCTGCCGACTCTATTTCGACCGTC
>DAOVUZ010000094.1 GCA_030632305.1 Dehalococcoidales bacterium
ATATCAGTAATATTGACATCACTCTCGGCTGACAAATTGAAGTCAAGCCCGTAAGGAAAATCTGCTTCAGCCGAGCTATCCAGTATTGTTAGCCCACCCCGGGCTTGAACCAAGCCCGGACTCAATAAAACCAGGAACAGGCAAACAACCAGGGCTAATATTATAGTCTTCTTAATCATATTTCCCTGACCGGAGATAGGCGGTTATCAAGCCATCCAATTCCCCATCTAATACCGCCTCGGCATCGCTTGTTTCATAATCAGTTCTGTGGTCCTTTACCATCTTGTATGGATGGAGGACATAACTTCTAATTTGGTTACCCCAGCCAGCGGTGATACGCTTCCCCTTAAGCTTAGCTCTTTCTTCAGCCCTCTTAGCCAGTTCTAGTTTTAACAGGCGAGCTTGAAGTATTCTTAAGGCAATTTCCTTGTTCTGGTGTTGAGAGCGCTCACTCTGGCAGGTAGCCATCAGCCCCGTTGGCAGGTGAGTCAACCTGACAGCACTGCTTGTTTTCTGCATATGCTGCCCCCCTGGCCCGCTTGACCTGAACACCTCAACCTTCAAATCACCAGGTTCTATCTTGACATCAACATCAGTTTCGGCTTCAGGCATAACCTCAACCAAGACAAAGGAGGTATGCCGAGCATGGTCAGCATCAAATGGAGAAAGACGAACCAGTCGGTGGACACCGTGCTCTGATTTCAGGTAGCCGCAGGCATAATCACCACTAACCCCGACGACGGCACTCTTTATCCCTGCCTCCTCACCCGGGGAAACATCCAATATCTCAGCCTCATAACCACGGCGCTCAGCCCAGCGAAGGTACATCCTCAGCAGTATCTGTGCCCAATCTTGAGATTCAGTGCCTCCGGCTCCGGCATGAATGGCTAGAATAGCATTTCTGGCGTCATACTCACTACTAAAAGCCAGTTCCAGTTCCAGCTCATCAAGGCGAGACGACACCTTATCTATCTCCGACTGAATCTCTACCACGAGCGAGGCGTCCTCCTCTGCCAGGGAAATTAATTCAGCAATGTCAGTTACCCTTCTTTCCAGCCCCCGCCACCTCTGCACCACCTTCTTCTGCTCAGACAAGAGCCGCATAACACTCTGCGCCCCTACCTGGTCTAACCAGAAGTCAGGCTGGACTGACTGCTTCTCCAAGCTGACAATTTCCTCTTCCCTGGCTGAAATGTCAAAGATGCACCAGGGCCATAGACACTCTAGCCTTTAAATCCTTTAGTTTATCCCTTAACTCCTGCATCTATTCCAAAAGCCTCCCCTGAGAGCTTGCCTCGGCAGTCACGGTACCCCTTTTTCGCTCCAGATTGCCTCCAGCCGCCAGATGGGCAAGCCGGGTAGGCTCCGGCAGGCGATAACCACGACAGCATTCCAGCACCCAGTAAATAGCAGCTTGAAGGTCAACCTTGTGACCTATAGAAACATAAACTGGCTTTACCCCGAGCTTGGTTCGCAAAGCCACCCCTATGGTCTCACCCTTATCTATTACTTCAGCATAGCTACCTGGTTCAACCCCTGGCACTTCATGCCTGCCACAGAGTAAAGACTTGGCACAGCCGATTGTCGGTGTATTCAAAAACAACCCTAAATGAGAGGCTAATCCCAGCCGCCTCGGGTGAGCAACCCCCTGCCCATCAACCAAGATAAGGTCGGGGGTAACAGTAAGCTCCTCGCAAGCAGCCAATATTAATGGTGCCTCCCTGAATGACAGAAACCCGGGGACATAAGGAAGAGTGAGCTTGCCGTGTGCTGCCTTTGTTTCCACCAATCTAAGTTCGGGATAGCTCAAAACAACTACTGCCCCCGTAGCCATCCCCTGCGCTTTGTTTACCGATATATCTACACCAGCTATGAAGCAGGGAGCAGTGACAGCACTACTTCTGGATACCTGTGCTGCCAGCCGCCGCTGGATATCTGAAGCCTCAGCCAGACTAACCTGCCAACTATGCAACCTCTCCACCTTCATACTCCGAATTATAGCCACAATATAATCTGTTGACAACTTATTAACCTCACCCCCTTTATCCCCCTCTCGATGAACTAAACACCATGTCATATGCGCCAGGCTTATCGCCCTCCATTTCGAGAGGGATATTGGCTGACAAATCAAAGTGATAGCCGTCCCGGAAGCTATCAGGATGGATGGTCACATATAGGTCAAACACCTCGGCGAATCTAGCTTTCACATCGTCAGGGGCGTGGTCCAACTCATAGCCTATTGCCCCTGTCCAGTATTCAGCCAGCTTCTTAAACGTAGCCCAGTCCGGCGGCGCCGGCTCGCCTCTAAACTCTTCCAGTCTGCGCACCTGTGCATTTAATGTACTATCTTCGGAGCTGATTTGTCTATGTGCCGCTAACAGTTCCTCTTCGGTTATTATGCCCTCAGCCTGCTGCCAGGAGTACTGTCGCCTTTTCTGCTGCAGCCGGCTGACTTGCTCCTGTAGTCCTCTGACCTGTCGTTCTATGTTCGCTCTTTGAACTTTCCAGGCCCGTCGTTTATCCTTTACGGCCAGCTCCAGGGCGTCGAGCCCGGTTATACACTGCACGAAGGTATCCCACACATCGTAGCTGAGTCTACGCCACGAGATCCTCACGCTGGGGCATGGCGGGTAGGCCCGCATGGGGTTAGAGCGAACGCAGGCGCATCCGTGTTTCTTTCTCAAGTTGTACCTGCGTCCACATATCCCGCAGATGACTCGCGAGGTGAGCCATTTCCTCTTGCCGAACCCGTGGCTGTTTTCACGGTTATGTTTCAGGTTGGCCATTATACGCTCGGCTTTTTCTTCCGATATGCGGGGAGGAATCAGATTCCTGAGCTCGTAACCGCTCCAGTCCCATATTCCGGCATACCGTCTGGCATTACGGAGAACAACGGCAACAGTAGAACGGGTTATCACGCTGCCCTGGTTAAATTATGAGGCAGTGTACTATCGAAGTGACCGGAGGTCTGGTTTGACAAAACAGCCACAGCATTATACTGTTAGAGTGCTACTGGTGAAAGATCACCGGCCAGTAATGAAGTTACATTATTGATCTGCGTGATGTATCGCTTGCATGTAGCTTCAGCACCAAGGTTACAAGGCGGATTGTCCGACAGGTATTGCTCGTCTAAGACTACGGCTGAAGTATCGGTTTGTCGGCTCACATCTCCAGGCAGCTTCGTACAACTGAGAGTGTACCCGAGATCCGTGGAAGGGTTTATATGTCAAGACAAAGTGAACCCGTTGCTGAAAGAAGACCGTACCGGGAGCCATGCTCCCCCGTACGAAAAGCCATTATCCTTGCCGCCGGCATCGGCAGTCGCCTGGGTCAATTCACGGAACACGCCC
>DAOVUZ010000045.1 GCA_030632305.1 Dehalococcoidales bacterium
AAAATTAACTCACCCCTAACCTCCAGTTGCGGTCGCCTTTTTGATGCGGTATCAGCATTAATAGGGATAAGAGGCGAGATAGGATATGAAGCTCAGGCAGCTCTTGAGCTGGAAATGATCGCCTATGATGAGGCAGATGAAACTGACTACTACCCATTCTCTATAGTGGAGCAGGATAGCTTGAACATAATTAAGCTTCAAGATTTATTCTCAGCCATACTTCATGATTTACAAAGCAATACCTCTAAGGCTACAATATCAGTCAAATTCCACAATACCATAGCCCGAATGACAAATAAGTTATGTCAAGTAATTTCCCATAAAAAGGGCATCAGTCAGGTGGTGCTGAGTGGTGGGGTCTTCCAGAACCGATTACTGTTGAGGAAAACAGTTAGCTTACTTGAAGCCAGTGGATTTACTGTATTTACCCATAAGCAGGTGCCGTGTAACGACGGCGGAATATCTCTAGGGCAAGCTGTTATTGCCAACTTCAGGAGTTAGATATGTGCCTAGCTATTCCCGCTCTAGTTAAATCAATAGATGGACACCAGGCAGAGGTGGAGATAGACGGTGTAACCCGCCAGGCTAGTATTCAGCTTACTCCTGAGGTCAAGGTCGGCGATTATGTGTTATTACATACCGGCTATGCCATAAATGTAATCGACCAGGCAGAGGCTGAGGGGACGCACATGCTGCTAAGGGAGCTAAGTGAAGTTTGTTAATGAATACCGCGACTCAGAGCTAGGTAAAAAGCTGATAGACAGGATTCACCATCACTCCACCAAACCGATAAGGCTAATGGAGTTCTGCAGTGGGCATACCGTGGCTATCTTCAAACATGGCATACGCCAGTTATTACCCCAGACGATAGAAATGCTCTCCGGGCCGGGATGCCCGATATGTGTTACCGCAAATATTGACCTTGACAAAGCCATTGCCCTGGCACACCTGCCCAATGTTATTATTACCACCTTTGGTGATATGCTCAGGGTGCCGGGAAGCCACTCCAGTCTGCAACTGGCTAAAGCCGAGGGCAATGACATAAGGATTGTTTATTCAGCCCAGGATGCCGTTTACATGGCAAAGGATAACCCTGATAAATCAGTAATTTTTATCGGCATTGGCTTTGAGACGACAGCACCTACCATCGCCGCCTCCATCCTGCAAGCTGAGGAGGAGGGAATAAATAATTACCATATTCTATGCCTTCACAAGTTGTGCCCGCCGATAATGAAGGCGCTTCTTGACTTGGGTGAGGTCAGGCTTAATGGAATTGTTTGCCCCGGGCATGTCAGTGCCATTATAGGTTCATACCCTTATCAGTTTATCCCCGATGACTACGGCATCGCTTGTGTAGTTTCTGGATTTGAACCACTGGACATCCTGCTCTGCATTGATATGCTGGTAAATCAGATTGAAACCGAACAATATAAGGTAGAAATAGCCTACCGCCGCGGGGTAAAGCCTGAAGGCAATAAGCAGGCTAAGCTCCTTATGGATACAGTCTTTGAGGTCGGCGAGGCAAACTGGCGGGGTATAGGGGTGGTGCCATTAAGCGGGCTCAGACTAAGAAAGAGGTATGAACGGTTTGATGCCGAGAAGAACTTTGACATTAATCCTGGACCCAGCAGTGAAGCTAAAGGCTGTATCTGCGGTAGTATCCTGCGTGGGGTTAGTACTCCGTTAGATTGCAAGCTCTTTCGCCATAATTGCACCCCGGAGCATCCACTGGGTCCGTGCATGGTATCTGCTGAAGGCAGTTGCGCTACCTACTACCATTATGGAGCCAGTTATGGAGAATAGGGTGCTACTGGCTCACGGCAGCGGCGGTAAGCTCAGCCACGACTTAATAGCAAAGAGCTTTGTCTCAACTCTGGGTAATCCCATACTAAATAAACTGGATGATTCGGCGGTATTTGAGCTTAGCGGGCGGTTGGCTTTTACTACCGACAGCTTCATAGTCAGCCCTATATTCTTCCCCGGCGGGGATATAGGCAAGCTGGCAGTGTGCGGGACGGTAAATGACCTGGCAATGAGTGGTGCTACCCCCTTATACCTGAGCCTATCCTTCATTATTGAAGAGGGTCTCCCTATTGATGAACTGGAAAAGATAGTAAGTTCCATCTATCAAGCCGCTGATGAGGCTGGGGTAAAGATTGTCACCGGTGACACCAAGGTGGTAAATCAAGGCAGTGCCGATAAGCTGTTCATCAATACCTCTGGCGTAGGCATCGTGCCTCCAGAAGTAAATATCTCAGCCGCTAATGCCATACCCGGAGACAACATTATCTTAAGTGGCAACCTAGGCAACCATGGCATAGCCGTATTAAGCCAGCGTGAAGGATTGAAATTCCAGGTGCCGATACCGAGTGACTGCGCCCCACTTAATAAGATGGTGGCTGAGATACTGGAAACATCGGCTAATATTCACTGTCTGCGCGACCCAACCCGGGGAGGAGCGTCAACTACCCTCAATGACTTTGCCGAGCAATCCCAGGTCGGTATTAGAATAGAAGAGGAGAAGATACCGGTGCATAAAGCAGTGCTGGCTGCCTGCGAACTCCTCGGCTTTGACCCGCTCTATATAGCTAACGAAGGTAAACTGGTAGCGGTAGTTAGTCCTGCTGACGCCGATAAAGTCCTGGCTAAGATAAGACAAAACCAGTATGGAACTGAGGCTGCTATCATCGGTGAAGTAGTAAATAAGCACCCGGGACAGGTGGTAATGAAAACCAGTTTAGGTGCGTCTCGTATCGTAGATGTACTGGTTGGTGAACTACTACCAAGAATATGCTAGGTTTGTTAAACCGGGATAAAACTTTATAGAAAAATCTAAAAGGGTTATACTGATTGGAGTGGAAAAATGCGCTATATCGGCATAGATATAATAGAAATAGCTCGTATTAAAAAGGCTATAGCCCGCTGGGGGGAAAGTTTCCTTCGCCGGGTATATACTGACCTGGAGCTCAGGCTATACCGTAAAAAGCCCTCATCACTGGCTGCCCGTTTTGCCGGCAAGGAAGCAGTAATGAAGCTTCTGGGAACAGGGAGGAAAGGCATTAGCTGGAGGGAGATTGAGACTCTCTCCCATCCCAGTGGTAAACCCCTGCTCAATCTTTATGGTAGAGCCCAAATTAAGGCAAAAAGTCTGAGGCTAAAAGGAGTGGCTATCAGCCTCTCCCATTCCAGGAAATACGCCGTTGCCCTCGTCGCCGGTGAAACTGACTGAGGCTATCCAGTAAGGATTGCAATCTTTAAGAGATTGCTTCGCTTCGCTCACAATGACAAGAAGGCACTATATCTTACCAATCATGTGAAGGTGTATCGCCCTTTGACCATACTAGGGTGAGGTGGTAGAATTAAAAGAGAGTTTTGATTCAAGGCTAAGGAGATAGATATGTCAGGGCATTCTAAATGGTCTTCAATCAAGCACCAGAAGGGAGTGACTGATGCCAGGCGGGGTCAGCTTTTCACCAAGCTTACCCGTGAGATTATTGTTGCCACGCACCAGGGAGGTAGTAACCCTGAGTCAAACTTTCGGCTGCGGTTAGCCGTACAGAAGGCTCGCGATAGTAATATGCCACTGGATAATATAGAAAGAGCCATCAAGCGGGGTAGTGGTGAGCTTGAGGGAGCCAGCCTGGTAGAGATGGTCCTTGAGGGTTATGGACCGGGTGGGGCAGCTATTCTGGTGCAGGCGCTAAGTGATAACCGCAATCGAACCGTGCAGGATGTTCGCAATATATTTGCCCGTCACGGTGGTAGCCTGGGAACAAATGGCTGTGTCGCCTGGCTTTTTGAATCAAAGGGATTGATTACAGTAGAGACGGGTAATCTGGACACCGAGGAACTAGCCTTACATGCCATTGATGCCGGTGCCGAGGATGTCAAGGTAGAAGATAGCTATATTGAGATTTACACCAAGCCCGAGGAGCTTGAGGCGGTCAGGGGAGCACTGGAGCAGAAAAAGTTACCCCTAGCCTCGACAGGGCTATCTATGGTGCCCAAGACCATGGTTGAGCTTGAAGAAAAGACCGCCCTGCAAACACTGAAACTGCTGGATAAGATGGAGGAACTGGATGAAGTCCAGCATGTGTCCAGTAATGCTGATTTCCCCGATTCCGCCCTGGAGAAGTATCAATCATAATTTTCAAGCTAATTATTATGTCAACCCCACCCCTCCTATCCCCCCTCCCCTTTCAACAAGAGGGGAGCAGGTTTAAGGCGGGTTTTGCCCTTCAGAATTCCGGTGACAAGCGACCCTGGCAAGATGAAAGTTTTAGGTATTGACCCGGGCACAATAACTATGGGCTACGGAGTGATAGAGACCGGGGGGGATGAAATAACCCTGGTTGATTATGGTGCCCTGAATACTTCAACACGCTCCCCAATCGGGGAGCGTTTAAGCTATCTGTATAACAACCTTCGGGAAATTATCTCCCGCCATCAGCCCAATGCCGTAGCGGTAGAACAACCTTTTGTGTCCAAGAATGTGAAGTCGGCATTGGCTATAGGCAGGGCTCAGGCAGTAGCGATGCTGGCAGCAGCTAATAGCGGCATCCCAGTCTATGAATATGCTCCCACCGCGATAAAGCAGAGGGTTACCAATTACGGAGCCAGTTCCAAAGAGCAGATTCAGGAGATGGTCAGACTCCAGCTTGGTTTATCCCAGGTTCCCGAGCCAAATGATGCCGCTGATGCCCTAGCGGTGGCTATCTGCCACTGGCGTGAGATGCAACTACAAAGTTTACTCACCAGAGCGAGTGATTAAGGAGAACAGATGATAGCCAGTCTTCACGGCAGATTAGAGTCGCTGGGCAGTGATTGGGCAGTTATTAATGTTGGCGGCATCGGCTTCCAGGTATATATGCCTACCTCTACCCTGAGCACACTGAGCACTACCGGCGAGGAGGTCAAGCTATATACCCATCTTCATCTCAAGGAGGACAATGCTACCCTCTATGGCTTTGCCTCGTCTGATGAATTAGGGCTTTTCCAAACCCTGATTAGTGTATCGGGACTGGGTCCCAAGCTGGCGCTGGCAATGCTTTCGGCAATGACTGTGGAGAAACTTACCATGGCGATTGCTACCGGCAGTGTTGACCTGCTGACGGTAGTTCCAGGAATAGGCAAAAAGGTGGCTAACCGGCTTATCCTGGAGCTTAAAGACAAAATAGGTGCCGGCTGGATAACCACCCCGGCAGCCCAGATAGCCCAGGAAAACACTGAGGTGTTAGCGGCACTGACCTCCCTCGGCTATTCCGTTTCCGAAGCCAACCGGGCGGTAGCCACCCTGCCCCCCTCCTCCGACCTCAGCCTCGAAGAAAAGCTCAAGCAGGCACTAGGGTATTTCGGGGGGAAGTAAATGGGTGAGTATGCTTAGCTAGCTCCTTTGGTAGCATTTCTTGTCGCTGCTATAGGGTAGAACAATCAACCTCTAATTGAAGCCCACATAGTAAAGAGATATACTATTTGTAGAACCTCTTTTTAGGTGGATCTACATATGTCCCAGTTTGAAATAGTTTCCGATTTCGGGATGACCGGTGACCAGCCCCAGGCAGTGGATGAGCTGGCTGACGGATTGCATAAGGGCTACAAGCACCAGACGCTGCTCGGGGTTACCGGCAGCGGTAAGACATTTACCATGGCTAATGTTG
>DAOVUZ010000066.1 GCA_030632305.1 Dehalococcoidales bacterium
GGGTAAACTCGTAGTTTTCCCCTTCGATAGCCGCTCCCAGATTATCCTTGGTTTCCCCGATGCCACCTATAGCCCTAAGGTGACTGCGGGCATGAACCGTCTCCGCATCAGCCGTTGCCCGAAATAATCTGGCTATCTGGGGATGACCCTCCTTTTCCGCCTTGTCAGCAAAGAACAGGTAGCGGCAGTTAGCCTGACTTTCTCCGGCAAAAGCTTCCTTCAAATTTTCCTGTGTGTCGCTCATTTAAGACCCCCTTTATTTAATCAAATCCAATTATAGTTTATTCACTCTATCTTTTCTACTGTGGCTAAAGTATCAGTTAGATAAGATTCCAGCCCCCGTTGCTGGAGGCGAAGGTATAGCTCCTCAGCCTGAGCCTTATCCTCTATTAAAGTAAACAGAGCCGGCCCCGAGCCAGCGAGGTGGACTTGTTGGGCGCCGGCTTCCAAGAATTGCTGCCAATATTCCCCAAGCCCGGTAAAGCTATCACGGGCAACACCATCAAACACATTAAAGATATTGCTTACCAACCTCTCCCCCTTCAAACTTCTCCCGGTCAATAATGCTACAAGCCTGCCCGTGACCTGCCCATCGGTATAGTGGCTAGGGTTCAGGCTAGCATAAAGTCGCTCCGTTTTCCTCCCCATCCTGGGCACCGGTGGCATCATCACCACGACCCACATAGGGGGTAAGGGGGACAAGGGGGTTACCATCTCACCCCTACCCCTGACCATAGCTGTGCCACCACAAACAAAGAAGGCTACATCCGAACCCAACTGTGAGGCTAACTCAAGCAATTCCGGTGGTGATAGCCCCAGTCCCCAGAGCTTATTAAGCCCGCGCAAAGTAGCGGCGGCATCACTGCTATCACCACCCAATCCTGAAACCAGGGGAATACGCTTGGTAACCTCTATTGTTGCCCCGTTGGAGCACCCTGTAGCCTGCCGAAGCAAGCTGGTTGCCTTAGATACCAGACTGTCCTCCGGAATCAGGTCAGGCATACTGAACTTGAACTCAATATTCCGGCTCAACTGGAAGTGGAGGCTATCACATAGATTTATGGTCTGAATAACACTGCAAATTTCGTGAAAGCCATCACGGCGTTTAGTCAGAACCTCAAGGGTCAGGTTTAATTTAGCTGGCGTCAGAACAGTCAGCATGCGATTCTCCGACGCGGGTAAATACCTGCCACAGTTGTGCCCACTCGTCAAGGGTCAGGGTCTCCGCCCGCCGCTGTGGCACAATACTTGCCCTTCCCAGCAAGGACGCAACCTCAGGCTTTGATAGTCCCAGACCCTGAGCTAAAGAATTGCCTATCTGTTTACGGGAGGCAGTAAAACCAGCCCGCACCAGCCCAAAAAAGCTGTCTTCATTGGTTACCGCCACCGCTGGCTGAGGATATACATCAACCCGCAGTATAGCGGAATCAACCGCCGGCGCCGGATAAAAACACCGAGCGGGCACATTGCTGATTATTCTTGGCTCCCCATAAAACTGCACACTGATACTGAGCAGGCTCATCTGACCAGGCTCAGCCACAATAGCCTCGGCTACCTCCTTCTGCAGCATTACCACCATAATTTGAGGCTTAACCGAAGCCTCAAGGAAATGACGCAGGACATGAGCGGTAATATAATAAGGAAGGTTAGCCACTACCTTGTAGTTAAAGGGGTTATTTATTGCCGGAGGAAACCTGGCCTTTTGCTCCCGAAGCAAGGCTGCTGGCTCAACCTGAAGTATATCCTCATTGACAATAGTAACATTATCAAAAGGAGCGAGGGTCTGTTCTAGGATAGCCGCCAGCTTGCTATCCAGCTCAATAGCAACCACCCAGCCGGCTTGCCTGGCCAGCTCGGTGGTCAGCACTCCCAGACCAGGTCCTATTTCCATAATAACATCGGCAGGGGTAAGCTCGGCGGCTGAAGTAATAAGCCCGAGCACCTCCCTATCAATAAGGAAGTGCTGCCCCAGCCCTTTCCTTGCCTTGAGGTCAAAATGGCGCAACAATCCTCTGGTTTCATCCAGAAGTGGCTCTACCTTCGGGTAATGCCTTCTACCGGCTACTTTTTTAGCCACCTACTACCCTACCACAAAAATTAATGAGGTCGTGCACCTGCCCTCGACCTCGCCTCATAGCTTGCCCCAGCCAGCCGGCTCCAGCCAGGTAGCCCTACGGCACCCAGAAGCTACTATTTACCGCTGCTTCTTCTCAGACCTGACGGGAGTTCATAGTGCTCTGCCGCGTAGGACCCAGCCTTCAACACCACTTAGCCCAGGTAGTCCTACCAGGCAAAGGCCTCAAGCAGGAATTCAATCCTGCTATAGCGGGTTGCAGGTTCAGGGCACCGCTAGCTCCCCATCTAGCACGACCTCGAAAAAATCCTAATCGGTCTGCGGTTCTTTGTCAAGCCAGAAGTTTTTTCCAGATGATTACATTCCATAATTCAAGCGAGCTACCAGGCGCACAGGTAATCCATACTCCACCATCCTGGCCTGCGTAATCCCTATATTATAAGGAATGCGGTAGAGACTGATAGTTCCCGCTTCACTATCGTAGATAGCATAGCTAGCCCGGGGGTCACCATCCCGGGGTTGTCCCACACCACCAGGGTTAATAATCAACCGGTTCCTGGCAAGCCCAACCACGCCCTCAGCCGGGAACTGACTAAGGGAACAGACACCAGCCTCACCATACTCAAATATTAAAGGCACATGAGAATGACCTACCAGGCAGAACTGTGACTGGAAGCAAGCAAAGTTTTCGCTGGCGCTGGTGGTTGATAGCAGATATTCCCAGACAGGCTCCCTCGGGCTACCATGCACCAGGGTAAAATCACCCCTCTCAATAACCAGTGACAGACTGTCAAGATAGTGTATATCCTCAGGGGTTAGTTGCTGCCCTGTCCAGCGACAGGCGGCAGCGGCATCGGGGTTAAAATCGGAGGTATCCAGCTTACCTATGGCTGCCCAATCGTGATTCCCGGCGATGCAGACATGGTTATACCGGCACAAAAGCTCAATACACTGGTGCGGGTCGGGACCATAGCCGACAACATCTCCCAAACACCACACCTCCTCCACCCCTCCCCTGCCGTCAATGTCCTTCAGCACCACGGTAAAAGCAGCCAGATTAGCATGGATATCAGCAATAATTGCGTAGCGCATATATAAAACTATAACAGGTTTCAGCCGGTATGACTAGAAGCTGAGTTGTGAGCCAGATATAGGCATGTTATAATTTCAACCATGAAGGTGTCAGAACTGGGGGAATTTGGACTGATTGACCTGCTGGCTAAAATAGCTAATATCTCACCAGCCAATCAAACAGCATCCCGACAACAGCTCATTATCGGTATTGGTGATGATGCCGCTGCCTGGCATGGCGATGCTTCAACTCAACTGGCTACCGTTGATTCCTTTATCCAGGATATTCACTTTTCCCTCAGTACTGCCCCCTGGAGCGAACTGGGCTGGAAAGCACTGGCAGCCAGCCTGAGCGATATTGCCGCTATGGGCGGCATCCCCCGATACGCACTGGCATCTTTAGCCCTACCCGATTACACAGAAGTGGACGATGTTACTGCCCTGTATAAAGGAATGATTGAACTGGCACAGCAGTCGGGGGTAGCTATAATTGGCGGAGATACCAGCAGTGCGCCGCTGGTAGCTATTACTGTTACTATTCTGGGAAACACCGGAAGCCGGGATAAACACATACTCACCCGCTCCGCAGCCAAGCCCGGGGAGAAAATAGCCGTTACCGGTGAGCTGGGGGCCGCCGCCGCTGGGCTGGAAACACTTAATAAACAGCTTCAATTCGACCCCGAAGCCACAGCGTGTTTAAAAAATGCTTATCTCCACCCCTATCCCCGAATAAGTGAAGGACAACTACTGGTAGACCAGGGGGTAAAGACAGCCATAGATATCAGCGACGGGCTGATTTCAGACCTAAAGCATATATGTAAATCAAGCCAGGTTGGTGCCCGAATAGAAGTTGACCGGGTGCCAATTCAGCCCGCAGTCAAAGCCAACTTCGGCGATAAATGCCTCGAACTGGCACTATCAGGAGGAGAAGACTACGAACTTTTGTTTACCGGAAACGATAAGGTCATTGGTGAGGTAAAAACAGCCGTCTCTTGCCCGATAACAATAATCGGTGAAATCGTAGACGATAAGCTCGGGGCGATAGCTCTGGTTGATAGTAAGGGAAACCCACTTAATCTGGTCAAGGAAGGATGGGAGCACTTTATTACGAGATGAAGCTAAATCAGTCTATAAGCCACCTTGAGTTAATTAGCCATAGCCCGGAACAGACCCAGAGGCTCGGAGTCGGTATCGGCGAGCTAGCCTCACCAGGTGATATTTACCTCCTCGTCGGTACTCTGGGAACAGGAAAGACCTGCCTCACTCAGGGGATTGCCTGGGGGCTGGGCATTGAAGAGTACGCTTTCAGTCCCACCTTCGTCATAGTTAGAGAACATTACGGCAGGCTGCCCCTATACCACATAGACCTGTATCGGCTTGACCATATAGAAGAAATTGCAGACTTAGGCCTGGACGACTACCTGTATGGCAATGGTGTTTGTGTAGTAGAATGGGCGGAAAAGGGGTTAAGCGTATTGCCAATAGAGTACCTGCTAATTCAAATAAGCTATCTTTCCGATACCGAGCGTAGCTTTCAACTCAAAGCTAATGGCAAACGCTACCTAGAAATACTGGGGCAAGTTAGCAACCTCTCCCTTAATTCACGGAAAGGGCTAAAATAGCTAATGCAATTGGCAATAGATACCTCAACAAATACCGCTGGCATTGCTCTGGTTCAAGACAGTGAAGTGCTAGCTGAATTAAC
>DAOVUZ010000002.1 GCA_030632305.1 Dehalococcoidales bacterium
ACGACGGCTAATTGCCAGGCGATAAACAATTTGAGCATAGTGCTCAATATCGAGGGAGGTAGGGACTATAGATACTAGGTGACTTAAGTAGGCAGCACCCCCGCACGCTTCCAGTTTCCCCTGTCGGTCTAGCTCCTGAGCTACCGTAATTTGGTTTATAGCTGCGGGTTCGGGGCGCTGGTAAAGTGACAGGCATGCTCCATATATCCATCGATTCTGCTCACTATAGAAGTCCTGCTCTTGAAGGAAGGTAGTAATTTTATAAATTGCTGTTCCATCTATCAGGAGTGAGCCAATTACTGCTTCCTCAGCATCAACATCGTGCGGTGGCAATTTTTCACCGTACACTCTATTCCGTCTCCTTCTCAGTCACCGTAACCTTTATTTTGGGTATTATATCCTTAGCCAGTTTAATAGCTACCTCGTAGCTACCGAGTTGACGGATAGGGTCGGCTAACTCTATCTTTCTTTTGTCAATAACTACCCCGCTGTTGTTTTGTAGCTCGGAGGCAATATCAGCACTGGTAATTGAGCCATACAAGCGGTCTTTGGCTCCGACCCGAGCTTTCAGAGTAATCTCCTTCCCTTCTAGTTGCTGAGCCATCTCAGCTAGTCTGTCTTCTGTTTGGACTTGACTGCTGGCTTCTGTTTTAAGTTGTGTCTTTATGGTGCTGAGTGCTGACGAATTAGCTAGTAGGGCTATCTTTTTAGGGATGAGAAAGTTCCTGCCGTAGCCGCTGGCTACCTCTTTTATCTCACCGGCTCTAGCCACATTGGTCACATCTTGAAGGAAAACGACTTTCATAATTCCCCCCTTACTTATAATTATACTTCATCTGGCGGTGAAGTAAAGGCTTAATCCTGGGCATTTTTGGCGACCTAACTCTGTCCGGTGATGAACTTTTCGGCATAGATAGCGGCGGTAGCCCCATCTCCAGCAGCAGCAATTGCTTGCCGGGCGGAGTGGTAGCGGATGTCACCAGCAGCGAAGATGCCGGCTATTTCGGTCTCCATTTTTTCATTGGTGCTGATATGACCAGTGGCGTCTAGGGGTAGAATACCCTTGAGGTAGTTGGTATTAGGCTTAAGCCCGATAGATATGAATATTCCGGCTATCTCCAGAGTAGGTTTTTCCCCGGTTACCACCTGATGGAGCTTGAGCCTTTTAACTGAATCTTTACCCACGATTTCCTCAACCACAGTATCCCACAGGAATTCTATTTTTGGTTCAGCCAGGGCTTTCTCCTGGAGGATACGACTGGCACGGAGCTGGTGGCGGCGGTGTATTACTATCACCCTGGAGGCGAATTTGGCCAGATGCAGGGCTTCAGTGATAGCCGCATCACCGCCACCGACTATGGCTACTGGCTGCTGTCTGAAGAAGGCAGCGTCACAGGTAGCGCAGTAAGACACCCCCTTTCCAGTAAATTCCTCTTCTCCAGGTATGCCCAGTTTATGTCGTTCCGAGCCACTGGCTATAATCACCGCTTTAGCGATAAAATTGCTCTCAGTGGTCTTTACCACTTTTTGTTCCTGTTGAAGCTCAATGCCGGTAGCCTCGGCGGTAACAGTTTCTAGCCCATACTTTGTTGCCTGCTGGTGTATTAGTTGACCCAGTTCAAAACCACTAATGCCTTCGGGAAAACCGGGGTAGTTTTCTACCCACTGAGCATTCACTATCTGACCGCCGGCCAACCCTCTCTCTATAAGCAGACTGTTGAGCCTGTCTCTTGAAGTGTAAAGCCCGGCGGTAAGTCCGGCGGGACCACCACCAATAATAACGACTTCATATTCTTTGTTCATGGCTTGATTTCTATCTCGGTATCGATAGCATACAGCAGGAAGCGAATATCAAATTGTCCTGAAATTCTGGGCTCACCATTAATAATCAGTAGCGGCAAGGGTAATTTGTAAAGCATATTTATTCAAGGGCGGCATCCAAACTTCGTTTTAGCTCCTCTTTAGGTTTGTAGCCAACTGTGTGAGATATAGGCTCTCCTTTTTTGAAGATGAGCAGGGTAGGGATGCTCATTATGCTGTATCTGGTAGCAATTTTTGAGTTCTGGTCAACATCTACTTTGGCAAAGCTTATCCTGCCGCTATATTCCTCAGCCAGTTCATCGATAATAGGGGCAACCATACGGCAGGGTGCGCACCAGGTTGCCCAGAAGTCAACCACTACCGGCGTTTTGGCTTGTAGTACAATTTGGTCGAAGTTACTGTCATCAATGGCAATTGGCTTATTCATTGCTTTCCTCCTTGATTATTGGTGAGATGCCTCGTTCTACGGTCTGCTTGGCTAAGCCGATGGCATTTTTAATAGCCCTAGATTGACTGCGTCCATGAGCTATGATGATATTTCCATTTACTCCCAGAAGACATGCCCCTCCGTATTCCCGGTAGTCTACTCTTTTAGCCCAGGAATCCATCCCAATATCACGATGCAAAGCTCGTGCTGGAAGGTGATAGGCTTTGGAAAAGATTTGCCTGACTTGACCAAGCGAAGATAGCCAGTTATCATTTATACCCTCAAGAGTCTTGAGGACTATATTCCCGGTGAAGCCATCGGTAACAATGATATCTACTATTCCTTTTGATATATCTTGACCTTCTATATTGCCGATAAAGTTTAAATTTGCCTTCTTAAGGAGCTTGTGGCTTTGCTGAATCAAACGATTACCCTTCGTTTCCTCTTCGCCATTGTTGAGTAAGCCGACACGGGGGGAGCTAATACCGAGAATGTGTTTAACATAGGTAGTGCCTAACTGAGCGAATTGAACCAAGTGGCTCGGTCTGCAATTAACATTAACCCCAGAATCAATAAGGAGCACGGGGGCATAGGGGGTAATATTAAGGAAAGTACCTAAAGCAGGGCGGGCGATGCCTTCTACTTTGCCCAGGTTGAGAAGGGCAGCGCATATTACTGCCCCGGTGTTGCCTGCGGAGACAAAGGCTGAGGCGGTGCCGTCTCTTACCAGATTAACTCCGACTACTATTGACGAGTCTGGCTTGCTACGGATTGCCTTCATCGGCGGCTCGTGAAGCTCAATAACCTGGCTAGCATCAATAATGGTAATGGCTGTTTTTCTTAAATAGCGGCTTGCTAGCACATGGAGTATGCTTTTCCTGCCCACCAGAGCAATATCCACTTCATACTCTTGAGTTGCTTTTTTTGCTCCTTTAACTATTTCGTGGGGAGCATAGTCTCCACCAGCGGCATCAATAGCAATTAGCATCTACTTCCTCGGCTAAAATTTCTAGGTTAGGATTCTCTCCCACAGGTCGCAGCGTCCTCCCCACCGGGCAAGTACCTGACCACTTTGAGAAAGCTGGGCTATCTCACACAGGTTAGGGCAGGCTCTGCATTCAAATGAAGAGGTATAATAGTTTACTTCACTTACGCTGAATCCATTAAACTTGCTTTCATTGTTATTATTTACCATCTCTTCGTGCACCAGCAATGCGGCGCCTATCGCTCCCATGACCTCGTGGTGTGGGGGGACAATGATTTCGGCATTAAGCTCTTCTTGAAGTGCCTTCACTATCCCCAGGTTAAAGGCAACACCACCCTGAAATACTATTGGGGGTCGAATATCTTTGCCTAAGCCAACATTATTAAGGTAGTTGCGCACTAATGCCTGGCATAGACCGTAGAGAATGTCTTTGGTTGAATATCCCATTTGTTGCTTGTGGACCATATCTGACTCAGCAAAGACGGTGCATCGTCCGGCAATATGTGTCGCTGTGTCACTGGCCAGTGCTTGCCGGCTGAACTCCTCAATGCTTATATTGAGTCGCTGTGCCTGGCGGTCAAGAAAGCTACCGGTGCCAGCAGCACATACCGTATTCATGCCGAAGTCAGTTACTATCCCATCTCTAATAATGATAATCTTACTATCCTGCCCCCCGATTTCGATGATAGTTTGCACCTCAGGTATGTGCAGTAGAGTAGCTACAGCATGGCTGGTAATTTCATTCTTGACTAAATCGGCGCCAACGATGACCCCAGTTAGGTAGCGGGCACTCCCGGTGGTAGCTACACCACAAATGTCAACCTCTTTGGGCAGTTGCTGTTTGATTTGCTTCAGCCCTTGTTGCACCATCGTAACCGGCTTGCCCTGTGTCAGCAGGTAGAGAGAAGTAACCAGCTCATCGCTTTTATTTAGCACAGCAAACTTGGTAGTTACTGAGCCAACATCAATGCCCAAATAGGCTTCCATAAGCTATCCTTCTAGCAATGTTCGTTGCCAAAGGCTGATGTAATCTTAGACCAGAGAGCATTGTTTGACAAGTGCCCAATTATTTATTTTGCCTGAACTCTTCTTTAACCTTGGCAACTATTTCAGGATTGGCAACCAGGTCAGCAACGGTCATACTTAGAGCCTTAGCGGCATCAAGGAGACCGTGGATACCTGCCTCTGAGGCGGCAGCCGAGGCAAACTGCGGGGAGTGGGTTACTACTTCCATCGGGGCTATGGCTACTGAGGGGTGAATACTGGGCACTAGCTGGCTGACATTACCCATATCGGTGCTACCGAAGGCTTTACCGGGGTCGGAGAGTTTCATCTTGCGCCCCAGGGACTGCATATTCTGACTGAATAGTTGGGCTAGGGTTAGATTATTACGCAGGGGAGCATAGTGGATGTCTCCCCACTTATATTCCAGGCGGGCGCCACTGGCAGTGGCGGCGCCAGTAAAACAGTTTAGGACCCTCTGTTTTAATTCATCAAGGTAGGCATCATCCTCAGCCCGTACCAGAAAGGTTCCAGCACTGTGGGCGGGAACAATATTAGCTGCTTCTCCGCCATCGGTAATAATACCATGGATGCGGGCTTTATCCTTAATGTGCTGCCTGAGCGAATTGATGGCAGTAAACGACTGAAGCATTGCCTCTAAGGCATTGATGCCTGCCTCGGGGCGGGCTGCGGCGTGAGCCGCTTTGCCGAAGAATTCAACCTGAAGCGTCAGGCAGGCAAGGCTCTGGGTGGTGGCGGTATCGTGTACTCCAGGGTGCACCATCATCGCTATATCCAGATTGTTAAAGGCTCCCCTGTCTGCCATTATTGCCTTGCCCCCGTATAGCTCCTCAGCTGGTGTGCCAATGACAAGGATACTGCCCCCGAATTGGTCTATAGCTGGCTTAGAAGCTATTCCGGCACCAACGGCGCAGGTAGCTATTAGATTATGACCACAGGCGTGACCAAGGTTAGGTAGAGCATCATACTCAGCCAGGATAGCGATAGCTGGTTTCCCTTGTCCATAGTTTCCCCTGAAGGCAGTCGGTAGTTCACAGATGCCCTGTTCTATAGAGAAGCCGTTTTCCTTCAGGTAATGGGTTAACCACCTTGCTGCCTTGACCTCTTGGAAACCTGGCTCAGGGTTGGAGTGGATTTTTAGGCTCAGCTCACCAAGCTGGTGGCAGCGACTATCTATTTCTTCTATGACTGAGGCTTTTAGTCTTTCTATATTCAACTTTTCCCACTCTAACCAATTATCACAACCTGGTGTTTATTATAGCTTAACGCCGCCAGCATTTCTAGGTTTTAACCTTGTTGCCAATATGCATCATGGCTACCCCGAGGGGTTGTTTGGTAACTTATTCTTCCCGCCCTTCCACCCGGGAATCGTATTTGAGGGCTGCGCCCCCGAGCCCCTGCTTTCTATTTTGGGCTATAATCCTTGCGGCGTTTCAAAGCAGTCTCCTTGCTTTGGGGGTTGCTTATTATGGAGGGTGGAAGGGGCGAAGCCCCTTCAAGAATAATCTTTCCCTCTCTCCAAAAGAGGTAGATGTAGTCTTTGCATGAGGGGGATTAAGGGAGTGAGGTTAATAAACAATTTCTATACTATAGGCGGCTTGCATCTCAAGCTTGATTGTGATATACTTTTATTAACGAAATTTGACTAGTTAAGTGGGTTTGCCCCACTTTTTTGTTGTGCGGAGGTCTTAATCGAGATGAAGAGTGACTTCTTGATAGCTATCACCCAGCTCTCGGCTGAGAAGAACCTACCTAAGGAGGTGGTTATTACCGCCTTAGAGGCAGCGCTGGTATCAGCCTATAGGAAGGATAGTTTTGCTGCTAATCAGAATATTTCAGTTAAGATTAGTCCTACTACTGGCGAGGTTAAAGTGTGGGCTGAGAAAACTGTGGTTGAGCTACCTTTGGATGGTCGCTACGAGATATCATTGGATGAGGCGCACCGGGTTAAGCCAGATGTGCAGATTGGTGAGACTATTGAGGTGGAGGCTACCCCGCCTAACGCCGGGCGCATTGCTGCTCAAACGGCAAAACAGGTTATTCTGCAGCGGCTTCATGAGGCAGAGCATAGCGCCATATTTGAGGAATATGCTGATAAGGAAGGTGATATCGTTATCGGGATGGTGCAGCGTATCGAGCCTAGACAAATCTTCATCGATTTGGGTAGGACAGAGGCGGTGATGCCTGTGGTTGAGCAGATGCGTAGCGAAAGGTATCGGGTAGGCCAAAGGCTTAAGGTTTACCTTTTAGAGGTAGTTCGAACCAGCAAAGGACCTCGGGTGGTGGTGTCGCGTTCACACCCGGATTTACTTCGTCGGCTTTTTGAGCTGGAGGCGCCTGAGGTTTTTAGCGGAGCAGTGGAAGTAAAATCGATTGCTCGTGAAGCTGGCTATCGGAGTAAGGTAGCTGTAGCCGCCCGCCAGGATGGTATTGACCCGGTTGGTTGCTGTGTTGGATTGCGTGGTATCAGGATACAAAATATTGTCAGCGAGTTAAATGGGGAAAAGATAGATGTCGTTAGGTGGGACCCGGATGCCTCCGTCTTTATTGCTAATGCTCTTAGCCCAGCCCAGATATTAAGGGTTGACCTGGACGAGGGAAATGGGGTAGCTACTGTAGTTGTCCCTGATAAGCAACTTTCATTAGCCATTGGTAAAGAGGGGCAGAATGCTAGACTCGCCACTAAACTCACCGGGTGGCGAATTGATATTAAGAGTGCCTCGGTTGATGAGACAGAAAAAGTGGAGGCAGCTAAGCTTTTAGTCGAGACAGAGGGAGAGGCTACAGTTGGTGAGGAGCTTCTTGCCGAAATACCAGCTATTTCGGAGCCGGCTTTGGTGTCGGCTGAGGCACCAGCTGCTGATACTACATTTACTCCCTCAGGGGTTCCTTTTAAACCTAAAGTAACGGTGGGCAAATCTAAGATTCGGTTTGCTGAGGATATTTTGATATCGGCACCTCCTAAGCTTGGGGCTAAACCAAAGAAGAGGAAAAAGAAAGGGGCTCAGGGCAAGGAAGGTGCTGAGGATGGCATCAGGCTAAAGAAAACGCGCCGAGTGCCAGAAATTGTTGTGGATGATGAAGAGTCGTAGCCAGTCTCCTGTTTTAGTTAAACATATACTGCAGCGGACCTGTGTAGCTTGCCGTAGGGTAAGACCTAAGTCAGAGTTGATCCGCCTGGTGCGTATTTCTGATGGAAGTGTAGAGGTTGATACCAGTGGCAAGAAGGCAGGACGTGGTGCTTATTTGTGTTCGGCACCGGGGTGTTGGCAGATTGGACTAAAGGGTAATCGGCTAGAGCATGCTTTGCGTACTAGTCTTACCCACGACAACCGGGAACAGCTTATTAGATATGGGAATGACCTGAAGGAGTTAATTAGTGGCGAAGGCAAGTAAACCGGGTAAAGTTGTAGAGCCTTTAGGCAAGAAGGTTAGTGAGGATTCTTTATCGCCGAAGGTACCCTCAATTGAGATTCCCCACGCCCTGAGTGTGAGGCAACTGGCTGACCTTTTACAGACCAGTGCCGTAGATATTATCAAACGACTGATGAGAAATGGCATTATGGCTAATATTAATCAGGTCATTGACTATGAAGCCGCCGCCGTCGTGGCGGCAGACTTTGGTTTTGAGGCACATCTGAAGCCGTGGCCGGCGGAAAGGACAGCCGGTGTTATTGGTGAGATTAAGAGACAGCAACTCCAGGGTGCTGAACTTAGTGGTCTGAAACCGCGACCTCCTGTAGTTACTATTATGGGACATGTTGACCATGGCAAGACTAGGCTCCTTGATGCTATCAGGCAGACTAATGTGATGGCTACTGAAGCCGGGAGCATTACTCAGCATATTGGTGCCTATCAAGTAGAGGTCAATGGGCAGAAGATTACCTTTCTGGATACCCCGGGTCACGAAGCCTTTACCGCTATGCGAGCTCGCGGAGCGCAGGTAACCGACATCACCATTTTGGTAGTGGCTGCTGATGATGGGGTGATGCCGCAGACTCTGGAGGCAATAGACCATGCCCGGGCAGCCGGGGTGCCTATTGTGGTAGCGATTAATAAAATTGATAAGCCCAATGCTAACCCCGAGCTGGTTAAGCAACAGCTAGCTGATGCCGGTTTGCTTATTGAGGGGTGGGGGGGCGATATAGTCTGTGTTCTGGTTTCGGCTAAGGAGAAGCAAGGTATCTCTGAACTGCTGGAGAACCTTCTGGTTGTGGCTGAGATGGAGAACCTTAAGGCAAACCCATCTCGACCGGCGGTAGGGGTAGTTATTGAAGCCGAACTGGACAAGACTAAGGGACCATTAGCCACGGTGCTGGTTCATACCGGGAGCTTAAGGCTTGGCGATACTGTAGTTGTTGGTAGCACCTGGGGCAGGGTAAAAGCTATGTTTAATGATATGGGTAAGCGACTGAGAAAGGCTGAGCCGGCAACCCCGGTTGAAATCCTCGGTTTGAATAGTATGCCTCAAGTGGGGGATACCCTGATTGTTGTAGCTACTGAACGCGAAGCAAGAGCTTTAATACAGGAGCGTCAACTGGAAATGCAGCAACAGCCTTCACGATTGCCAAAATCAGTAAGCCTTAATAATCTCTTTGACCAGATAAGCGCCGGACAGGTAAAAGAGCTTAATATTATTCTCAAGACTGATGTTCAAGGCACTGTTGAACCGATAAGAAGCTCTTTGGAGCGATTGGGAATGGAGGAAGTTCGGGTTAGAATCATCCATAGTGGCAGTGGCAATATTACTGAGAGTGATGTTATGTTGGCTAGTGCCTCTAAAGGGCTCATTATTAGTTTTGGTTGTGGCACTGAGGCAGGAGCGCGGCGATTGGCTGATGTGGAAGGTGTCGATATCCGTTACTATGATGTGATTTACAGTCTGGTAGAAGATGTGGATAAGGCGCTTAAAGGTATGTTGGAGCCGTCTTATGTTGAGGTTATCGATGGGCGGGCGGAGGTAAGGGCTGTCTTCTCTAGTGGGAAAACGGGAAGGATATCCGGTGTTTATGTTATTGAGGGTAAGGTAGGTCGTGGTGCCTCGGTTAGGGTGTGGCGCCAGGAGCAAGTGGTGGGTCAATCTGTTGTTAGCAGCCTGAGGCGCTTCAAGGATGATGCTAAGGAGGTGACCGTTGGCTACGAGTGTGGCGTCGGCATCAAGGATTTTGACGACTTTCAGGTTGGTGATATATTAGAATTCTTCAGAACTGAAAAAGCTGGCTAAGGAGGAACGATTATGGCATATCGTATTGAGCGGGTGAACAGCCTTCTTCGCCAGGAAATTAAGGAGTTACTTCAACGCCAGGTCAAAGACCCCCGACTTGACCATTTTGTTGCTGTGACCGAGGTTTCTACCTCTCCTGACCTCAGGCATGCTAAGATATTCATAAGTTGCATGGGTAGCGAGCAAGAAATCCAGAAAACACTAAGTGTATTGACTGCTGCTTCAGGTTTCCTCCGTAACGAGCTGTCTAGACGTCTGAGGTTGCGACGTATTCCTGAGTTGAGCTTTCAGTGGGATGCTTCTATTGAGCAGGGAGACCACCTCTTGCGGCTAATTGACCAGGTTAGTATAGACAAAGACCATTGAAAAACTGTGGATGGCATACTAAATATTAATAAACCCGGGGGTAGAACCTCTTTTAGCATTGTGGCTATGGTGAAACGGCTGAGCGGAGAACGGCGTGTTGGGCATGCCGGTACTCTCGACCCGGCGGCTACAGGCGTTTTGCCAGTTTGCCTTGGTCAAGGGACCCGGGTTGTTGAGTTTCTGATAGATGCCACTAAGGCTTATCAGGCTCAGATTGAATTGGGTGTGGCTACAGACACCTATGATGCCAGCGGTAAGATTACCTGCCAGGGAGACCCTTCTCAGATTAGCCAGAGACAATTGGAATCGGCGCTCAAGCCCTTCTGCGGTTTAATACAGCAGACCCCCCCGATGTATAGTGCTGTGAAGTATCAGGGTAAGCCACTTTATGAATTGGCACGGGCTGGCATCAAGGTGGCGAGGAAAAGCAGGCTGGCTAAAATCTATCATTTGGAGTTAATAGACTTTAAACTGCCTGTAGCCACTGTAGATGTAGTATGTGGTAAGGGTACCTATATCCGCTCCATAGCTCACGATTTAGGGCAGGCACTGGGTTGCGGCGCTAATTTAAAGAGCCTAATCCGCTTAAGGTGTGGTCCTTTTGATATAAAGGACGCCGTTTCACTGCCCCAACTTGAGGATGCCTTCCGCTACGGGTACTGGCAGCACCTTGTTTATCCCATAGACACTGTGCTTTTACATTGGACAGCTATGGTTGTTAGTGATGATACCTCTCAGGTTATAAAGAATGGATGCCCGTTGATTTTTGAGAACGATGACAGCTGTGAGCAGCCGAATCGTTGCCGGGTCTATACTCCTGATGGGTGCTTGTTAGGCGTGCTACGCTTCCACTCTGGAAGAGGACGGTGGCAGCCGGAAAAGGTTTTTCTGTAGCAGATAGGCGATTGAATTCCAGTTTTGGTAAATAATAGGCAACTTAGTATTATAAAAGGTCTTGACAGCTTGCTTATAATAGGAATATAGTTCAGCCAGTGTTTAGAAGGAGGTGATAGAGTTGCAGGCGTATTGTTTTAAGTGCAGAAAAAAGGTAGAGATAAAAAACTCCCAAAATGTTACGCTAAAGAACGGGAGGCCAGCTACTCGTGGGGTCTGTCCTGCATGTGGGACCAAAGTATTTAGAATTGGGAAAGGCTAATTTAGTAGTCGACTTCATGGGGCTAGAGCTAAGTTTTTGATTAGTGTCTGGGGATTTGTGGTTAGCACCTGATGGCGGGCAGTATCACTTAAACCTGTACCTCGAATAATATTATTGGCTAGGGATGGGGTAAGTAAATCTTGCTCGTTATGGGCGTCAGAGTTCAGCAGGAGCGAAGCACCTACTTGTTGGGCTAATGAAGCGATATGTCCATTGGCTAGGCAGTGACCTTTTCTGGCACTAATTTCCAGGAAGATGTTATTGGTAGCGGCTAGTTTGGCCTCTTCTAGGCTTAGAAGGCCGGGGTGGGCTAAGATGTCAACATGGGGGCTCTGAAGGGCGGCTAGGTTGGTGCCTTTTTCAACAGGCTCGGTGATTGTTTCGCCATGAACTACCACGATCCGTGCCCCCAGTTGTTTAGCCTTTTTGGCAGTTTCGGCGATGGCTTGGGGAGGGATATAGGTAAGTTCTATGCCAGGGATGGCTAAGATATTCCAGTATGCCCGAGCCAGGGCGCATACTTCGGTTGTTTCCTGAATTATGCGGCTTAATTCGCCGGTAGCACTGTGGTCAGTAAGGGCAATAGCGTGATAGTTATTAACGAAGGCCCGCCTGATTAACTCAATTGGTGATAGGACACCGTCACTTAGTGAAGTATGGGTATGAAAATCATAGACCATTTTCCACCTCTTACCCAAATTTTGATAATCATTTAACCTGTGATGTCAATAGTTGAGAATAACATAAGCAGCATAACCTGAGCAAGCCTCTTGTAGTGGCTTTCTATTGTCAGAAAAAGGAGAAAGGAGGACAGTTAAACTTTGGGCAAGATAAATGTAGCTATAATAGGCGTGGGTAACTGTGCCTCATCACTAATTCAGGGTGTCTACTACTATAAGAAGGCGAAAGAGACTGAATTCGTGCCTGGACTTATGCATATTAATCTGGGGGGGTACCATATAAGCGATATCAATTTTGTGGCTGCCATTGATATTGATAAGAATAAGGTCGGCAAAGACCTGGCGCAGGCGGTTTTCACCTATCCTAATAATACCTTCAAGTTTTGTGAGGTGCCGGCTACAGGCGTTAAAATTCAGCGGGGTATGACCCATGATGGTTTGGGTAAGTATCTGTCTCAAATAATCCAGAAGGCATCGGGCTCAACTGCTGACATAGTTAAAATCCTCAAGGAAACCAAAACCGATGTGGTGATTAATTACCTGCCCGTAGGCAGTGAAGAGGCAACTAAATGGTACATTGAGCAGGTGCTGGCGGCTGGCTGCGGCCTTGTCAATTGTATTCCGGTTTTTGTCGCTCGAGAGAACTACTGGCAGGAGCGCTTTGCTGAAAAGGGGCTTCCCGTTATTGGTGATGATATAAAATCTCAGGTTGGAGCTACTATTGTCCATCGGGTACTTACCAGGTTGTTTGGAGACCGTGGGGTTAGACTGGAACGAACCTATCAGTTGAATTTTGGTGGTAATACCGACTTTTATAATATGCTGGAGCGGGAACGCCTTGAATCTAAGAAGATATCTAAAACTAATGCTGTTACCTCTCAACTGGATTATGAGCTTGAGGCTGATAATATCCATGTCGGTCCCAGTGATTATGTCCCTTGGTTGAATGACCGTAAGTTTTGCCATATTAGGATGGAAGGGCGAACCTTTGGTGATGTTCCCCTGAACCTGGAGCTAAAACTTGAGGTGTGGGATAGCCCTAACTCAGCCGGGGTGGTTATTGATGCTCTCAGGTGCTGCAAACTTGGCTTGGACCGGGGACTGAAGGGGGCACTGGTAGCTCCCTGTGCCTACTTTATGAAATCACCACCCATTCAATATACGGATGACGAGGCTCGACGGATGGTGGAAGAGTTTATTGTTAGTGGTCAGCAAACTGGTGACAGCCTCTAAATCTCCGGGAGGTTCTTTATAGCTATAAATGAAAATAGCCTTAGTCTCCCCTTATGATTTTGCTTACCCTGGTGGTGTAACTAATCATATTTCCTCATTGGAGCATTACCTCACTAAAATGGGTCATAAGGTGAAAGTTATTGCTCCCTCATCTAAGGAAGTCGCAATCTTTGGCGACAGGTTTATACCTGTAGGTAAACCTCGACCTGTTCCTAGCAGCGGTTCCATTGCTCGTGTTACTATATCGCTAAGATTAGCTCCTAGAATAAAAGCTGTACTTGATGAAGAAAAGTTTGATATTATCCACCTTCACGAACCTTTATGCCCGATGTTATGTACCACTGTCCTTCGCTTATCACAGACAGCAAATGTAGGTACCTTTCATGCTTATGGCGCCATAGGATATAGCTTGGTTAAGCCGTTAAATACTATATTGTTGAAGAGGTGGTTCCGCAAGCTCCATGGCAAAATTGCAGTGTCTAAACCAGCGATGGAGCTGGTTAACAAACATTTCCCCGGGGACTATACTGTTATCCCTAATGGCGTAGATTTAGACTGCTTTTCCTCCGGTGTATCGCCTATTGATGAATTTGGTGATGGCAAGATAAATATCCTGTTTGTTGGGCGTTTGGAAAAGCGAAAAGGTTTGGACTATCTACTCGAAGCTCATAAGCATATTAAACAGGAAATTCCTAACTCCCGACTTATTGTAGTCGGTCCCGGCACCAGACTGCGCAACAAGTATGAAAAGCGGGTGGCGCGGAATGGTTTAAAGGATGTTGTTTTTGTTGGCTGTGTATCTCACGATGAATTACCCAGATATTATAATACTGCTGACATTGTTTGTGCTCCTGCCACCGGTAAGGAAAGTTTCGGTATCGTTTTGCTTGAGGCTATGGCTCTCGGTAAGCCAGTTGTTGCCTCGAATATAGACGGTTATGCCAGTATTATGACTCATGGGGCTGAGGGGTTACTGGTGCCACCAAAGGATGAGAAGGCATTGGCTCAAGCTCTACTTTCTCTTATGGAGAGTAAGTCACTGCGCCAGCAGATGGGAGTCAGGGGAAGACTTACTGCCGCGGACTATGACTGGAAGCGTGTTGTCCAAAAGGTGTTGGATTATTATGTTAAAGTGCTTAATGAGCCGCCGTGGAAAGAATGATTTTCAGATTTTGAAACCGGGTTAACCCTGCTTTAGGTAAAAGGGGAGCCGACCTAGATAGTGTTGTTTCAGGAAAGAAGTGGTCAATGGCAAAATCATCGGGAGTTCGTAGGACCGTAGGTAATTATCTTACTCAACCAGCAGTGCGGTTCTTGGCGAGGACATCCATAACACCCAGCATCATAACCTGTTTTGGTTTTTTGCTAGCTGTTGGCGCTGCGGCACTTATTGTTACCGGGCACCTTTTTGCTGCCGGCTTTGTGGTGCTTTTTGCCGGGTTTTTTGATATGCTGGATGGGGCACTGGCTCGTTACACTAATCAGACTACTTGCTTTGGTGCTGTCCTTGATTCTATACTTGACCGTTTATCTGAGGCAGTATTGCTGGTTGGTATCTTGTTATATGTTAGTGACCAGTCATCCGTTGCGGTTTTACTTGTTTTCCTTGCTTTGTTTGGTTCACTATTGGTAAGCTATATCAGGGCTAGGGCGGAGGCACTGGACCTGGAGTGCCAGGTGGGGTTATTTACTCGAGCTGAGAGGGTCATTGTGCTGGCACTCGGTCTTTTGCTAAACCAGATTGTTATTGCCTTAGCTATTATAGTGGTATTCAGTTTTTTTACCTTTGGACAGAGATTGATTTATGTGTGGCAACAGACAAGAATAATGAGGTAGCTTTTAACTCCTTTTATGTTATAAATAATAAAGCTTATGGGGGAAAATAATGCCTGTTATTGCTGTTATTGGAGCTCAGTGGGGGGATGAGGGGAAGGGCAAGGTGGTTGACCTGCTTGCTCAGGAAGCGAGTTTAGTAGTCCGTTTCTCTGGTGGTGATAATGCTGGGCATACTGTAGTTAATCCCTGTGGTAAGTTTGGGCTGCATCTTGTCCCGTCTGGTATTTTTTCTCCGCACACTGTTTGTATTATTGGTAATGGTGTGGTGATTAATCCCTCGGTGCTAATTGGTGAGAT
This sequence comes from Dehalococcoidales bacterium, assembly GCA_030632305.1. Taxonomy (GTDB): domain Bacteria; phylum Chloroflexota; class Dehalococcoidia; order Dehalococcoidales; family DAOVUZ01; genus DAOVUZ01. The sequence continues at coordinate 15,049 of DAOVUZ010000002.1, forward strand.
GGACCAGCTTGACCGGTGTGGTGTCGCTACTACCAGGCTATTTATCAGTGACCGGGCTAACTTGATTATGCCATATCATATTCTCCTTGATGGTTTGGAGGAAGAATCACGGGGGGAAAAGGCATTGGGCACAACGCGCAAGGGCATAGGCCCTGCCTTTGCCGATAAGGTAGCCAGATTGGGTATTAGAGCTGGTGACCTTTTAGATAAAGATATGTTGCTGGAGCGGCTTCGCTCTGTACTTGACTACAAGAACACTATTTTGACCAAAGTTTACGGGGTCAGCCCTCTATCGTTGGACGAGGTATACAGTCAGTATTGCCAGTATGGGGAGCGTCTGGGCCCTCATATTCGGGAGACAGTTATAATGCTGGAGGAAGCGTTGAACCGGGATGAGCTGGTTTTATTAGAGGGAGCTCAGGGGGCTTTGCTTGACCCTGATTTTGGCACTTATCCTTATACTACCTCTTCTTCACCGCTGGCAGGGGGAGGCTGTTTGGGTGCTGGTCTGGGTCCTACCAGGATTAATCGTGTTGTGGGTGTGTTTAAGTCTTACTGCACCAGAGTTGGCAGTGGTCCTATGCCTACGGAACTGAAGGATGAAACTGGTGACCTGATTCGGGAACGGGCTCATGAGTATGGCACTACTACCGGCAGGCCTCGCCGTTGTGGCTGGTTTGATGCTGTTGTTGCGCGCTTTAGCAATCAGATTAATGGTTTCACCGGGGCGGCAATTACACGCCTTGACATTCTGGATGTCTTCCCTCGCCTCAAGATATGCGTTGGCTATAAACTGGACGGGCGCACCATTGATTATTTCCCGGCTAATGTAGCTGCTGTAGAAAGGTGCCAACCTGTCTATGAGGAAGTGGCTGGGTGGCAGACCCCCACCAGTCATATTCGTGAGTATGAGCAGTTACCGCTTGAGGCTCGCCAGTATATAGCTAGACTGGAAGAGCTCATTTCCTGCCCGGCCAACCTCATCTCGGTAGGACAGGCACGGGAGCAGACCATCCATAAGACGCCTATCTTATAGAGTGGGTTTATCAGCCTATCGGCAAATCAATCTGGTAGTTTTTCAGTGTGTCTCTGATGAAGGCGGCTGATTTTTCGTCAGGCTCGGTGAGGGGTAGGCGTGGTTTGCCGACATTGAAGCCAGCATAGTTAACGGCGTATTTCACCGGGATAGGATTGGAGATAATAAACAGCGCTTTGATTAAGGGCAGAAGGTGGCGATGGATGCTGGCGGCTTTGTCTGTTTTGCCACTGGTAAAACTATCTATCATTTCCTTGATTTGTTTGCCCACAAGGTTGGAGGCAACACTAATCACACCGTAGCCCCCCAGGGCTAGTATGGGCAGGGTATCGCCGTCATTGCCACTCCAGACGATAAAATCACTATCGGTGTTATTGATAATATTGGCAATTTCACTCAGATTACCACTGGCTTCTTTTAGCCCGATAATGTTGTCGATGTGGCTTAGCTTGATAACTGTGTCCGCCGATAGGCTAACAACGGTGCGTGACGGCACATTGTAAAGGATACAGGGTAGCTTAGTCCCCTGAGCAATAGTCTTGAAGTGCTGGTATAAGCCTTCCTGAGTCGGTTTATTATAGTAGGGGACGACTAATAGGCAGGCATCAACCCCGGTTCCCTCTGCTGCTCTGGTCGTCTCCAGGGCTTCGGCTGTGCTATTGCTGCCGGTGCCAGCTATTACTGTCCCTCGTTCACCTACGGCTGATTTTACCTCAGTGAACAGGCGTAGCTCCTCATCTCGCCTGAGGGTGGGAGATTCTCCAGTTGTACCTACGACCACCAACCCTTCACTTCCTGAGTTAAGAAGGGCTAAAGCTAGCCGCTTGGCTTGCTCATAATCAACCTTTCCTTCTTCATCAAAGGGGGTTACCATTGCGGTAAGTAATCGTCCAATTTTTTTCAATTTCCTATCCTCCCGGGTGTATCCATCCTCTATTAATCATTTCTTCAGCAATCTGGACGGCGTTTAGAGCTGCTCCCTTACGTAAATTGTCGGCTACGACCCACATAGTTAAACCATTGGGGTGGGAGGCATCTCGGCGAATACGGCCAACAAAAACCTCGTCGGTGCCGGTTGCCGCCCACGGTTGGGGATAGAGACTGATAGCAGGGTCATCTAATACCTTGACCCCCGGAGCCTGGGCGAGAATATGCCGTGCCTCATCGGGAGACATAGGCTGAGAGAATTCTATGTGGACCGCCTCGCCATGTCCCATAAATACCGGGACTCGCACACAAGTAGCCGAAATGGCTATATCATCAGCATGCATTATCTTCCTTGTTTCTTCCACCAGCTTCCACTCTTCTTTGGTGTAGCCATTGTCCAGAAAAACATCTATTTCTGGCAGTACGTTAAAGGCAATTTGGTGAGGGTAAACATGGGGGGCAGTGGCTTGTCCATCCAGTACCTGCTTGGCTTGCGCTGTTAGCTCCTCCACTGCTGCTGAACCGGTGCCTGACACTGCCTGATAGGTATCGACGATAATGCGCTTGATAGGGTTAGCCTTGTGTAATGGGTATAGAGCCACTACCATTTGAATGGTAGAGCAATTTGGATTAGCGATAATCCCCTTGTGCCATTTAATGTCTTCAGGATTGACCTCAGGCACTACCAGGGGGACTGTGGACACCATTCTAAAAGCGGAGCTATTATCGATAACCACGGCTCCCGATTGAGCAGCTATAGGTGAGAAGTAGTGACTAATCTCAACCCCGGCCGAGAACAGGGCAATATCTATTCTTTTGAACGATTCAGGAACAGTCTCTTTAACCTCAATCTCCCGGTGAGTGACAAATAGCTTCTTACCTGCTGATCGGTCTGAGGCTAGAAGCTGAATTGAGTCAATAGGGAAGTCACGTTGCTCTAGGACATTGATGAACTCCTGCCCTACCAGCCCGGTGGCACCAACAATAGCCATTTTATACCGTTTCATTGCTTTCTCTATAAACCGAGCAGGGTATCTAGACCGTAGACCAGCCCTTGGCGTTTTACTACTTCCTTAATGGCTAGCATAACACCTGGCATATAACATTCCCGGCTAATGGTATCATGGCGTATGCTTAATGTTTGCCCTGCTCCTCCCAGGATTATTTCTTGATGTGCTAGCAGGCCGGGTAGACGCACGCTGTGAATAGTAATGCCTTCAACTTGCTGTCCCCGGCTAGCTGAGGTCTTTCTTTGTTCTGGGGGGAGGGAGAATGGTTTACCCTTAGCTTGAGCCATTGCTCTGGCTGTGGATAGGGCAGTTCCTGACGGAGAGTCAGCTTTCAGGTGGTGGTGTAGCTCTATAATTTCGGCATAGTCAAGGTATTTGCCTGCTACCTTAGCTAGATGTATCATTAAAATTGCTCCCAGAGCAAAGTTTGGGGCTACCACTGCCCCAATCTTGTGAGCTATTGCTAGTTGGTCAATCTCACCAAGTTCATCGGCGGTTAGTCCGGTAGTTCCTATTACCAGGTTAACGCCCCGTTTAGCCGCTATACGCACTGCTGGCATGGTAGCTTGAGCAACAGTGAAATCCACCAGCACATCGGGTTGGCAACTGGTGAGCATATAGTCTAAATCGATAGAAAAAGGAATGGTGCCTGAACCATTGGGTAGAGGTAGGTAATCGCTGGCAACTTGCAGTTCTACGGCACCGACTGCCTGCATTCCAGGTTCTAGGCATAAGGCATTAATCACCTGTTGCCCCATTCTTCCTGATGCTCCTTGAACTACTACCCTTATTGGCTTCATGACTTAACTCCTAGAGCATTACTGCTATTTATAATAGCCATTACCCCTGTGATTGCCGCTACTAAAGTTACTCAACAATTGTACTCCAGGTGGGAGGGTGATTTGTAATAGCTTAACTCTTTCGATACTGCTTATCCCCGGGGGGATGGGGGTGCTGGGTCGAGCGAACCTCACGCTGTTTCTTAAATGGGTAGTCTGTAGATAGTGGATCTTCTACCTTAGCTTCAGACACTTGAGATAGCTTTTCAAACGCTGCCCGTCGCGACAGGTTTATTCTCCCCTGATTATCAATATCAATTACTTTAACCGTAAGCTCATCGCCAACTTTGACTATATCTTCGACCTTACCTACCCGATAGTCAGCTAGTTCACTGATGTGAACTAAACCTTCCTTGCCCGGAAGAATTTCTACCATAACGCCGAAGTTCAGCAGGCGAGTCGCTTTCCCGGTATAGATGCTACCGATTTCTACTTCCTTGGTTAAACTTTCAATAATTTCGATAGCTTTACGGGCAGATTCCTCATCGGATGAGCCGATAAGCACTGAACCATCATTCGCAATATCAATGGTTGTTTTGGTTTCCTCAATAATTGACCTGATGGTTTTGCCACCAGTGCCGATTACGCTACCAATTTTATCAGGGTCAATCATTATTTTATACATTCGCGGCGCATAGCGGCTGACTTCAGGTCGACTGGCACTGATAGTTTGCTGCATCGTATCTAGGATAAACAGGCGAGCCTCTCTGGCTTGATTTAGTGCCTTTTCAAGAATCTCCAGGCTTACGCCTTTGAGCTTGGTATCCATCTGTAGGGCAGTGACGCCCTCAGTAGTGCCAGCTACCTTAAAGTCCATATCACCATAGTTGTCCTCTATGCCCTCGATATCAGTTAAAATAGCATAGTCACCACTGTCAGGAGTGACCAGGCCCATAGCTACCCCGGCTACCGCTCTCTTTATAGGTATTCCGGCATCCATTAATGAGAGACTGCTAGCACAAACACTAGCCATAGATGTGCTACCACTGGAACTGAGAACCTCCGAAACGAGGCGAATGGTATAAGGGAAATCTTCATCCTTAGGTAGAACTGGCAGGATAGCTCGCTCAGCTAGAGCGCCATGTCCAATCTCACGACGACCGGGCGTACCCACACGTTTCACTTCACCGGTGGAGAAGGGAGGGAAATTATAATGGTGGATGAAGCGTTTTGTCTCTTCTATACCCAATCCATCAAGTTGCTGCTCCTTCTTGGTAGGGCCCAGGGTGGTGATGGTCAGCACTTGCGTCCGACCCCGACTGAATAGGGCTGAGCCGTGGGTACGAGGTAAAAGTCCTACTTCGCAACCAAGAGATCGGACCTCGGCCAGGCTACGACCACTGACCCGCCGCCCCTTCTCAAGAATATTGGTTCTTAGTTCAGCTCTGACCTTGGTATCAAAGGCAGAGAGTATCTCTTCTTCAGGAAATGACTCCCCTAGGCTATCTACAAGCTCTTTCCTCAGGTTGGATAGTGCTTGTTCTCGCTGTGGTTTGTCTGGCTGGTATAATGCCTGCTCAAGCCTCCCATTAATAATTGGTGATATGGCTGATATTACCTCAGGGTTAATCTCACTGATAACGGTTTCCAGCTTGGGTTTACCACAAGCCTGCTGAAGCTGCTGTTGAATCTTGATAATATCTTGGTTTGCCTCATGCCCAAACTTAATTGCCCGGGTAACAATATCTTCTGAAACTTCCTGAGCTCCCGCCTCTACCATTACTACCGCTTGCTCGGTACTGGCTACCACAAGGTCAAGTTGACTGCTTTCAAGCTGGACTAATGTTGGATTTAATGTCAGTTCGCCATCAATATAGCCAATATGAACAGCACTCACCGGGTATTCAAATGGTATCTCTGACATTAACAGGACGGCTGAACTGCCGATAACCGCCAGAATGTCAGGGTCGTTTTCTTGGTCGGCGGAGAGAACAGTAACTATGAGCTGAATATCATTACGCCACCGCTTGGGTAAAAGGGGGCGTAGCGGACGGTCAGTAAGTCGGCTGGCTAAGGTTGCTTCCTGGCTGGGGCGTCCTTCCCTTCTAATGAAGCCACCTGGAATTTTACCAGCAGCATATAGCCTTTCCTCATAGTCAACGGTTAATGGCAGGAAATCTACCCCCTCCCGGGGTTCATTGCTGAGGCAAACAGTAACCAGAACTACAGTATCCCCATAGCGCACCGTTACTGCTCCGCTCGCCTGCCCGGCGAGCTTTCCCGTGTCTATAATGAGGCTTCTTCCCCCCACTTCACATTTAAAGGATTGGGATTCCATCAATGACATCTCCTACTGAAGCCCTTATTTGCGTAGACCCAGCTTGGCAATTAGACTGTGG
>DAOVUZ010000109.1 GCA_030632305.1 Dehalococcoidales bacterium
AATTACTACCTATGTGCTCAGTGATTTCACCCCTGACGAAAAACGAACCATCGCTCAAGTAATACCTAAAGTAAGTGAAGCTATCCTCTACCTCCTCACCGAAGGTCTAACTGCAGCTATGAACAGGTATAACTAGGCATTGTGTAGTAACCCTCTAAATCTTTGCTAAGGATTAACCTCGGGTGATATAATCCTTATATCTACTTAAATTAAGGATTTTCTAAATGATAAATAAGCAGAAAATTATCGCCGTTATCGGTGGTAGTCAGTGCTCCGAAGAGGAAGCCAAAATAGCTGAAGAGGTAGGCCACCAGCTAGCCAGACAAGGTGCTATCCTAGTCTGTGGCGGCTTGAGTGGAGTTATGGAGGCAGCCTGTAAGGGTGCCAGCTCAGAGGGTGGGGTAACCATCGGCATCCTCCCCGGGGAAAGCCGTCAAGCGGCTAATCCCTATGTCCAGATTCCCATAGTTACCGGTATCGGCTATGCCCGAAACATCACCGTGGTCAAATCAGCCCAGGCAGTTATCGCTGTTGGTGGTAGTTATGGCACCCTCTCCGAGATAAGCCACGCTTTACAAAGCGGCATCCCGGTTATCGGCTTGAATACCTGGTCATTATCCAGAAACAGTAAGCAGGATAACTCAATTATCCCGGCTCAAAACGCCACTGAGGCAGTAGATAAAGCACTTGACCTGGCTACAGACCAGTAGCCTATCAAGGATTAAAGTTGCCGGGGGGAAAATGTCAACTATTAAAAACACTAAAGCCAGAGAAATCCTGGACTCCAGGGGCAACCCCACACTTGAGGTTGAGGTAAAGCTGGTTGACGGCATCACAGGTCGGGCGGCTGTGCCTTCAGGAGCCAGCACCGGCAAGTATGAGGCGGTAGAACTCCGAGATGGGGATGCTTCCCGGTTTAATGGACTGGGAGTACTCAAGGCAGTGACTAATGTTAATGAACATATTGCCCCCGCCATAATCGGTATGGCAGCTACCGACCAGGCAGCTATTGACCACAAGCTAATAGAGCTCGACAATACCGACAACAAATCACACCTTGGGGCTAACACCATTCTGGGAACATCGCTGGCAGTAGCTCATGCTGCCGCTAGCCTCCTTGACATGCCACTATACCGCTACCTGGGAGGGGCAGCCACCTATACCCTGCCGGTACCGATGCTCAACATCCTGAATGGAGGCAAACACGCCTCGGGTTCAACAGATTTCCAGGAGTTTATGGTGGTGCCGGCTGGAGCCAGTAGCTTTAGCCGTGCCCTGCAAATGGGCACCGAGGTTTACCACTGCCTGAAAAGAGTGCTTAAAGAGAAAGGGCTGAATACCAATGTCGGCGACGAAGGCGGCTTTGCCCCGGCTTTATCCTCAAATGAACAAGCAGTAGAGGCAATCCTATCAGCTATTGAAAAAGCAGGCTACAAGCCAGGCAAGGACTGCTTTATCGCTCTGGACCCGGCAGCCAGCCAATTCTACGAAGATAGTCAATATATCCTGTCCAGAGAAGGCATTTCGCTCAGCACCAAAGAAATGGTTGATTATTATGTCAAGTGGGTATCAAGCTACCCCATTATCAGTATTGAGGATGGAATGGCAGAGGATGACTGGGAGGGCTGGCAACTCCTGAGTGAAAAAGTGGGCAGTAAAGCCCAGCTTGTTGGTGATGACCTCTATGTTACCAATGTAAACCGCCTAAATAAAGGCATCAGCTTAAAAGCGTCCAATTCTATTCTTATCAAACCAAATCAAATCGGCACGCTTACCGAAACAATCGCTGCCATTAAGACAGCGCAGCAAGCAGGCTGGACAGCGGTGGTCAGTCACCGCTCAGGGGAGACTGAAGACACTACCATAGCCGACCTGGCAGTAGGTCTGAATACAGGCCTGATTAAAGCCGGGGCTCCCTGCCGCTCAGAGCGCATTGCCAAGTATAACCGCCTCCTCAGAATTGAAGACGAGCTGGGTGAAAAGGCTAACTTTGCCGGCATGCAGGCATTCTACAATTTGAAACTATAAACCAGTGAATGGGCTAAATATACTCAGATGGAAAAAATCGGCATTACCACCACCGTTCCTATAGAAATACTGCTAGCCGCTGGCTACCAGCCAGTTGACCTGAATAATGTGTTCATTACCGACCCCAGTCCAGAACGGCTGGTCAATATTGCTGAGAAAGCAGGTTTCCCCCTGAACTGCTGTAGCTGGATTAAGGGAATCTACGGGGTATGCATGGATTACGGAATTGATACCATCCTTTGTGTTACCACCGGCGATTGCTCCAATACCATTATGTTAATGGAGGTTCTCAAGCTTAAGGGGCTTAAGGTTATACCCTTTGCCTACCCTGACCAGCCAGTTCCCCATCGGATGCAGCCTACCCTAGAGACGCTAGCTGAAGCCCTAGATACTACCATAGAAGCCGCCAATAGAATCAGAACTGAACTTGAACCAGGTCGCCGCCTGGCGCTAGAACTTGACCAGCTTACCTGGCAACAGGGTCTGGTCAGCGGCTGGGAAAACCACCTGTGGCTGGTATCTACCTCTGACTTTAATCAGGATTACCATAAATACTATCACCAGCTACAAAAACTACTGGCTGATTGCCGCCAGCGTCAGCCCTACCCTGAAGATATGCTCCGGCTGGCATACATCGGCGTGCCTTCTGTCTACGGTCAAGACCTTTATCACTACCTGGAGGACAATAGAGCCAGGGTGGTATTCAATGAAATTCAGCGTCAATTTGCTATGGCCGAGCCGGGAAATTCCCGGCTTGGGCATAGCAAACTGACGCTGGATTTCGTTGAATACCACCCTGGCTCTATTGCCTTCCAGGTAGTGATAAAGGTCTTGACCGTAGACAGAAGGCACGCCGATATATGCCAGCCTGAGCATATTCTTAGGGTAGGGTTGACGCTGGCGGCAATCAGCTAATAATTTTTGTAGCTGGTGATAGTATTGTTGGTAATCCTGAT
>DAOVUZ010000085.1 GCA_030632305.1 Dehalococcoidales bacterium
CCAGCAATCAAAGCAGTATTGGTTACCCATAATGAAACCTCTACCGGCGTTACCAATGACCTGGCTTCAATTAGCTCCGTGGTCAAGGAATTTGATAAACTACTGCTGGTTGATGCCATCAGCAGTCTGGGCTCAATTAACCTGCCCGTAGATGACTGGCACTGTGATGTTACCATTACCGGCTCCCAGAAGGGGTGGATGGTTCCCCCCGGTCTGGCTATGGTCAGTGTAAGCCAGGAAGCGTGGCAGGCACACCAAACAGCCAAGATACCCCGCTTTTACTGGGATTTCAGCCGAGCCAAGAGCTACTTAGAAAAAGGACAAACGCCGTGGACACCAGCTGTTTCTACTGTATTTGCTCTATCGGTATCGCTGGAAATGATGCTAAAAGAAGGACTACCTAACATCATCGCCCGGCATGCCCGGGTTAGTAAAGCCAGCCGGGATGGGGTAAAGTCGTTAGGGCTATCCCTCTTTGCCGAAGAAAGTCACGCCTCCAATACGGTTACTGCCATAAAGGCTCCAGATGAGCTTGAGGTAAAAAAGATGCTCCAGATTCTCAGAGAGGAGCACCAGGTCATACTTGCTGGCGGACAACAGGAATTAGCTGGTAAGATATTCCGTATCGGTCATCTCGGCTGGGTAACTGAGGACGACATTAGCGCAGTAATATCAGCCCTAAAGGTAGTACTGCCACAGGCTGGATTCGGGAATAATAGCTGAGAGAAATAGTTCTAACCAAAGGCTGGGATTTACTAATAATAAGAGCGAGGACACAACAATGAAAGTTTTAGTAGCTGACCCCATTTCTGATGAAGGCATAGATATTCTGCGCAGCTATGCTCAAGTAGATACCAAGACAGGGCTAAAGCCAGAGGAAATCATAGCCATAATTGGCGACTATGATGCTTTGATAGTGCGCAGTCAGACCCAAGTCTCGGCTGATGTTATACAAGCCGGCAAAAAGCTACAGGTCATCGCCCGAGCCGGTGTCGGTATAGATAATATTGATGTGGACGAGGCAACCCAGCGAGGCATTGTGGTAGTTAATGCTCCTACTGGCAATACTATCTCAGCGGCTGAGCATACCATTGCTCTCATGCTCTCCCTAGCCCGCAATATTCCCCAGGCTAATGCCGTGCTTAAATCCGGAGTATGGCGACGAGCTGATTTTATGGGCACCGAGGTTAGAAACAAGACGCTAGGCATCATCGGCTTGGGCAACGTAGGCTCAGAGGTAGCCAGACGCGCCCGGGGTCTGGAAATGAAACTCATCGCTTATGACCCTTTCATCTCTGTCGACCATGCCCATAACCTGCAAGTGGAGCTTGTCCCCTTAAAACAGTTACTCAAAGAATCAGACTTTATTACTCTCCACATTCCGTTAACAGCATCAACAAAGGAACTAATCGGAGCCAAGGAGCTGGCTTTGGTCAAGCCAACAGTCCGTATCATAAACTGCGCCCGAGGCGGACTAATCAATGAAGAAGCACTGGTTAAGGCAATAAGAGAGAAGAAAGTAACTGGTGCCGCCATTGATGTTTTTTCCACCGAACCAGCAACAGAGAGTATCCTCTTTGGAGAAGCCAACATAATTGTTACCCCTCATTTAGGCGCTTCTACCACTGAAGCTCAAGTTACAGCAGCCAGGGATGTAGCCAAGCAGATTATCGATGTATTTAACGGCCAGCCAGCCAGAACCTCGATTAACGCTCCCTTTATCTCTGCTGAAACTCTATCTGTGCTAGCACCTTTTATTAAACTGGCGGCAACAGTGGGCAAGCTGGTCAGCCAGCTAGCTGAAGGGCAGATGAATGCCATCCAGATTAAATATAATGGTGAGATTTCTAATTATGATACCAATGTTCTCAAGGCAGCCGTTCTGGGAGGATTACTTGAGGAGATAAGCGAGGAGCGGGTTAATCTAGTCAATGCCAATATAGTAGCTACCCAGCGTGGTCTGACAGTAGTTGAACAGAAGGAAGCTACCTGCGAAAACTATACCAGCCTTATTTCCATAGATGTTACCACCAGCACCGGGACAGCGACTGTTGCCGGTACGGTAATGCGTGGCGAATCACACATTGTCCAGGTTAATAACTACTGGATTGATATTGTGCCCACCGGTGGTTACTTCCTGTTTAGCGACCATCTAGATCGCCCCGGGCTCATCAGCGCCGTAAGCAAGGTAACCGGCGATGCTGATGTAAATATTAGTTCCATGCATGTTAGCCGTCTGAAACCCAGGGGGCAAGCCCTGATGGTATTAGCCCTAGATGAAGCTCTGTCTGAAGAGCACATCCAACAAATCCTGTCTATCCCTGATGTCTACACGGTTAAAGTGGTAAAACTGTAAAGGGAAGACAAATGCCACCTAAACCAGCCGACTAAAGACTAACCCCGCCGGCACCTTAGGGTAAAAGTAGGTCGACTTCCTCGACATCTTGTCACCGGCATCGGCAATGGCTTTAATCACTTCTGCCTTCACCGGGCTTAACAGAAAAGCTAGCTGGTATTCCCCATCTAATACCCTGTTCACCGCATCCAGTCTATCATAACAATAGCCAAGAATTGCTTCCTCCCGACCGCTCCCCACTCCCAGCAGCTTCTCCAGTATAACATTATCAACAATATCAACATCCAACTTTTTGTATAGCTCAGAATGAAAGTAAGGTATCATTCGGCTGACAGCAGTAAACTCACGCAGCTTCAGCACAAAGAGACGCTCCGCGTCCAAACCAAAAAGGATTAACCTGACCAGATTTGCCTCCGACCCGGCTAACAAATCATCAACCTCCTGCCAGACACCGGGCTTACTCAGCGGCAACTCCTCTATTTCAAAGAACGATTTCAACTTAGCCATCAACTCATCCAGCGTTGGCTGTGATATACCGCGAACCAGTCGATGAGGAGGTAGAATAATCAGCCCCGGGTCAGAAAAATCCACCAGCTCCATCAAAACAAAATTAAATGCCTCATCTCCCGACACCGATGAAGCACAGGCACGCTTCTCACGCTGGTAAATAAGAGCACTCTCGTAGCGATGATGTCCATCGGCAATATAGAGCGGTTGATGAGCCAGACTGCGGCATATCTGATTAATAGCCTCAGGCTCAGTGATAGCCCAAACATTATGCCTTTCCCCACCAGCACTGCTTGAACTAATTACAGGCTTGTTTCGCTCCTGAGCAGCCAACACCGAGGAGACCTGCTGTCCCTGGTCTTCAAATAGAGCCAAAATTGGGCTGGTATTGGACTGGCATACCCATAACAGGCTTAATCGGTCACCCTTAGGCTCAGCTAGCGTGCCCTCGTGAGGGCGAACCACCATCTTATCCCACTCCTCCAACCTGACACAGACAATGATACCGCGGCGTCTATATTCTTTCCCCTGGGAGGTAAAATAGTGGTCATGGAGATAGATAGCCGACGCTTCATCAACCTTAAGCACATCCTGCTTCAGCCATTGCTCCAAGGTAGCTGCCGAACGAGTATATTTATTATCACCAACTGTATCATGGGGTAACTCTCTACCAGACTCCAATCGGATAAAGTTATAGCCGCTCTGGTGATAAAGCTCTTGCTCCATTTGCGCAGTAATAATATCATAGGGAGGGCAGATAACTGCTGATAAATCCTTAACCAGCGATTGATTGTAACGCACACCACGAAAGGAACGAATCTCAGCCATATTTACCTCAAGCCTATGC
>DAOVUZ010000024.1 GCA_030632305.1 Dehalococcoidales bacterium
ATCTAAGTCAAATACTGGGCCATCAGTGCATACCTGCTTCAGCCGCCCTTTCGTCTTCACCGTGCACCCGTAGCAGCCCCCCCGCCCGCATCCCATCCTCACCTCCAGAGCAACCTGGACTGGCTTCCCCTCAAGTTTAAGTTCCTGCTTTTTGAGTGCCATATCACGATACATTGGTGCCGGTCCGCAGGCAAAGACTTGGTCTGCCCGGTCAGCGAAATCGGGCAGGAAGTCGGTTATCTTACCCCTTTTGCCCACGGTCCCATCTTCCGTGGTGATAATAAGCTCCGTGTCAGGAGGCAGGAGATGTCTGGGGTAAAGATGCGTTGGGTTTGATGCCCCCAGGAGTATTCGTAATGTCTTTTCTTGATTTATGGCTTCTTGAGCTAAAAAGTGGAGCGGCGCAATACCAATACCGGCAGCCAGCAATAGGAGGTTGTGGGAGTCAGGGTGAATAGAATAGCCATTACCCAATGGTCCGAACAGGTCTATATTATCACCAACTTTCTGCTGAGACAGCCAGCTGGTGCCTTTACCGCCTTCCCATACCGCAAAGAGCAGTGCTATATCTCCCTTTTTATCTACCTGGTGAATACTAAATGGGCGAGGAATGGTACATTCTTCTCCGCAGTTCACCATGACAAATTGCCCCGGCTTGGCTTCCCTGGATATTTCAGGACAGCTTAACCAAATAAGCTGGATACAAAGTATCTCTCGACCATGAGAGAGGTGAGGCTCTGGCAGAGGTGTGCTCTTATGAACAATGGTTGCTGATACTTGCTTCAACATGGCTCCTTTTCACGGTAGTCTGGTAGGGGAGGTCAGTAGCTACCTGTTTTACAAAATCAGTCGAGCCGTAGCTCGGCATCGTCTGCAATTGTTCCAGAACTAGTATTGCTCTTTTAGTCGTCTTATCAACCCTATCCCCTTTTATGTTTTCACCAAGTTATTACTCAGCTTAATAGAATCGTCTTTATAGACTAGCTTCCCCCGAGATATGGTTGCCATTACCTTACCTTTGAGTGTAGAACTAGCCAGCGGGGTATTTTTACCCTTGGAGGCAAAGTCTCTGATGTCTACTACCCACTCCAAATTAGGATCAATGATAGTTACATCAGCCGGGGCACCAGTAGCCAGCGTCCCCAGTTTCCCATATTTATCACCGATAATCCGGGATGGTTCGCAGGTGAGCTTGGAGACAAGAGTAGCCAAGGGTAGCTGCCCATTGTGCACCAATCTCATAAGACTGCCCAGGGCAGTTTCAAAACCACTGATGCCAAAGGGAGCGAGGGCAAATTCGCACCGCTTTTCAGCTTCAGTATGAGGGGCGTGGTCAGTAGCAATAATATCAATTACATTTTCCCTGAGACCCTGGATTAAGGCTTGAATGTCCCGTTTAGTTCTCAGGGGCGGATTCACCTTGGTGTTGGTATCATAGCTGGTAACCCTCTCCTCGGTCAGGGTTAGATGGTGCGGTGTAACCTCGGCAGTAACCTGAATCCCTTTCTCTTTGGCACGACGAATAAGCTCAACCGAGCCTTCAGTGCTGACATGGGCAATATGTAGTCGACCTCCGGTCAGCTGGGCAAGAGCCAAGTCACGGGCGACCATGCTCTCCTCGGCGGCTACTGGCATCCCATAAAGCTCAAGTCTAGTTGATACTATGCCTTCATTCATAACCTTACCCTCGGTGAGGGCTGTATGTTCACAATGGTCAATGATAGGCAGGGCGGAGGAACAGCTATAATCTAATGCCTGTCGCATAAGGCCTGAATTCATAACTGGCTGACCATCATCACTGAAAGCAATCACCCCGGCTGAAGCTAGCTCCGGCATTGGGGCTAACTCCCCTCCCTTTCTACCCTTGGAGATACAGCCTATAGGCAGAACCCGAACTGCACCCTCGGTGGCTGCCTTTGTTTTTACATAATCTATGGTAGCCTGATTATCCAGGGGTGGGTTGGTGTTGGGCATGCAACAGACGGTAGTAAAGCCGCCTCTAGCGGCGGCTTGGGTTCCAGTGGCAATGGTCTCCTTCTCCTCAAACCCTGGCTCTCTCAGATGACAGTGGAGGTCGATAAATCCAGGGCAGACAATCAACCCTTGGGCGTGAATGATATCATAGTCTGGCTGGGGTGGAGCTATTTCTCCCCTGCCTAGCCATGAGATTTTGCCTTCAGTGATGAGTAAACTGCCAGTTTCATCTATCCCCAGGCTGGGGTCAATTATATGACCACCATGGATAAGCAAAGGCTTCATTATCATTATCTCAAGTGATGCTCTCTGGCATAGTGGCTGGGTTTGAAGCCATGAGCCTCAGCTTCACCTCCCGAATCAAAAATAATCAGATTCTCCGGTTTAATTTTTCTGGCCCAATGGCTGTCAGCCCTGTGGTATTTCTTAGTATCTACTTTCCCTTCATGCCAATCTGAACTGGCGATATATTGAGGGTGAACCTCGTGTTCGCAATAGGCACACCTCAACGTCAATGGCTCTAGGTTTATTATTCCGAACTCAGGCGTTATATACCTTGACTCATTAACTGACACACAGTTTTGATTCTGGCACTTGACCCCAAAATTGCGTCTATAAATGGGATAGTCCATGTTATGGACAAAGGAATCAGCTTCTTTGGCAATAGAGACCTCCTTGGCTCCTGACAGGAGGGCTATGAGCGCCATTCTGATAGGCACCCCGCAGGCAGCTTGCTTAAAGTACATACTCCTGGGGTCAGCATCCATTTCATAGGCTAACTCGTCGACACGTGGTAACGGATGCATAACCAGCGTTCTCTTGAACTCTTTCCCTTTAAGGGATTTCCTATCTATTACAGGATAATCTGTCTTCAAGTCCTGGCTTTCGGCGGTAGCCATGAGTCGTTCCTTCTGAAGCCTAGTAATATAAAGGGCATCAACCCCCGTCTTCATCTCTATCTGAAGACTAACGTCGGGTATGTTTGCCAGTTGGTGCGGCTTGCTTGGGGTCATGTATATGGCATCCAGGGGGAAAAATCTTACCTTCGCTATATCGCTCTGATTATCGTAACTTTCCAGCCGACCGGTATATTCTGTGGTTAGTTTCCTTTTAACATGCTCTGGGAGCTCAAGCCCTGGGCTGGGACGGAAATGGATGGTGGCACCAAACCTGGCTAGAGCATAGGTTAGCGAATGTATGGTTCGCCCGTGTTTCAGGTCTCCACACAGGGAAATATTTAATCCCTCGATGGTCTGCTTCTCCTTCTTGATGGTGTAAAGGTCACACAGGGTCTGGGTTGGGTGTTGATGGCTTCCGTCGCCAGCATTTATTACCGGGACACCAGCGTAGTCGGCGACTACCTTAGCTGCTCCTTCCCACGGGTGCCTGATGACGATGATATCGGCATAACTGCCAACTACTCTTGCCATATCAGCGATGCTTTCCCCTTTGGCTAGAGAGGTTGCCCCTATATCCACCGCACTTACAACACTACCCCCGAGTCTGTGCATCGCCACCTCGAATGATAGTCGTGTCCTGGTGCTTGGCTCAAAAAATAGACTCGCCATAATCTTGCCCCGGCATACACCGGACTGTTTGTCCATCGAGTTTGACATTTCGTCTGACAAGGAAAACAGCGCTTCAACTTCCCCATTGGATAAATCGTCTACGACTACCAGATTTCTATTTGCCAGGCTCATGCTAGCTCCCTTTGGAACACTTTACCTTCCCATATTCTCCCATGAGAAACTGGGCTCGGCTACACTTACAATAGCTACATCGTCTATGCCATCAGTTTCCTCAAGTTGAATCTGTATTTTCTCACATCTGGAACTCGGTATGTTCTTACCTACATAGTCAGCCCGTATCGGTAGCTCACGGTGACCACGGTCTATAAGCACAGCTAATTGAATCGACTGGGGTCGCCCCAGGTCGATGAGGGCATCCATGGCGGCACGGGTGCTGCGCCCCGTATATAGGACATCATCAACTAAGACTATGGATTTGCCATCAATACTAGTAGGAATGTCAGTGCGGTGGATAACGGGTTGCAAATTTAACGAGGCGAGGTCATCTCGATACAGGCTGATGTCCAGAGCACCAACTGGTATTTTTAATCCCTCAAAGTCTTCTATATTGGCCGCCAGCCGCTTGGCCAGAGGCACACCTCGAGTGTGTATACCAACTAGTATCAGTCGCTCAATGGCTTTGTTCTGTTCTATAATTTCGTGGGCAATACGAGCCAGAGTTCGCCTGATCTCCTCTGGGATCATTATATTTTTTCTGGACATACAAATAACCTCTTACCTTTGCCGGCAAGAGGTCTTGCTCTTAACTATCTTTATTTCCCCTTGCCAGCCTCGCTGGACCAGCTTAAAGGTCAACTGTAGTTATTTATTATACCACTTTAATCTGGTTATTGCAACATTTCAAGTGGGGATATTGCTAAAAGTAGGTATATGTTATACAATCTGGTTTGCTGTTTGGCCATAATAGGAGTTGCCTGGTTTAACTTAGAGACCAGGAACTGACTAAATCTTCTAAGGAGGGCAAGGTGATTGAATGCATTAGGAAAACATTTACTTTTAGAACTGAAGGACTGTGATAAGGAGATGTTAAATGACCTGAGCTTTCTCAAAGATAGTCTGCTAGCGGCAGCAACTGAGGCTGGGGCTGTGGTATTAGGAGAATCTTTTCACCAGTTTAATCCTCAGGGGGTAAGCGGGGTGGTGATTATTGCTGAATCTCATCTATTTATCCATACCTGGCCAGAATATGGTTATGCCGCCGCCGATATTTTCACCTGTGGTAATTCTGTTAAACCACAGAAGGCAGCAGAGATACTTGTAGAGAAGCTTGGTAGCAAAAGCCACTCTATAATGGAGATACAGAGAGGGGTTTTAGATACTTAGTAGAGTGGTTTAGGATAGAGGTTATGGATACCGACCCTGATAAATGGTTTTACGATAGAGTAAACCGAAATTTAATTCAACTGCACAGTATTGAAGAGATTCTTTATACCGGGCAGACGAAGTTCCAATCCGCCGAACTTATTCGTAGTGGTGCTTTCGGTAAGTGTTTGGTGCTGGATGGTAAGATTCAATCCAGTGAGGCTGATGAGTTTGTCTATCATCAGGCTCTGGTTCACCCGGCAATGATAACTCATCCCTGCCCTGAGACAGTATTTATCGCTGGGGGTGGTGAGGGTGCCACCCTGAGAGAGGTATTGTCTCATAAGACAGTAAAGAGGGCAGTGATGGTTGACATTGATGAAGAGGTAATAGCTATCTGCAAAAAATACCTGCCTGACTATAACCTGGGCTCTTTTGAAGATAAACGAACCGAACTATACCATACTGATGCCAGAGATTATCTGGCTAAATGTGACGAAGTATTTGACATAATAATTATTGATTTACCTGACCCTATAGAGGAGGGACCAGCTTATCTGCTCTATACCCAGGAATTCTATCAGCTAGTCCGAGACCGACTTCCCAATAACGGGATTATTTGTGTTCAATCCGGGTCAGCAAGTTGGACCGAGTTATTAAACCTTAGTGCAGTCTTTAACACGCTGAAAAGCGTTTTTCCTATAGTCTGTCCTTATCAGGTAGATATTCCCTGTTTTGGCGGTCCCTGGGGGTTTTGCCTGGCTTCATTGAATCTTAACCCAGCTCTACTTTCTGTTACCGAGATAGACAACAGGCTTTCAGCACGGCAACTTAAGGACTTAAAATTCTATGATGGGCTAACCCATCAGGGGATGTTTTCCTTACCCAAGCACTTAAGGGATAAGCTGTCCCAGCAAGAAAGACTCATAACTGATAACCAGCCCCTCTATATCTATCAAGGCTAAACAGTAATAGTTTAGCCCTCTTTTTAGGAATTCTTGAGAGGTTCCATTGCATCACTGGTTTACAGTTTCCTACGAAATGTACCCTTGGTGGCTTTGCATAGTTTCACCAGAATGAGTATAAACGGAACCTCGGTCAGAAGACCAACCACTGTAGCCATGGCTGCTCCTGAGGTTACACCGAAAAGGGTGGTAGATACGGCTATAGCCACCTCAAAGTGATTGCCGCCGGCAGTGAAGAGCTATTGTTGCCGTCTTGGAATAGTCAGCTCTCGCTAGCTTGCCCTTATAGTCTTCCGCGGGCTTATCCTTGGAAGACTGCCCAGCGGGCTTCTAGATAAGATCCTTCTGAAGTTTAAGGGAACCAGTGATGGGTTCTATTAACAATTGCGACAAGAATCAGCATCACTGGAACCTCGACAAGCACGCCTACAATGGTTGCCAGAGCTGCTGGAGACGTGAGTCCGAAAAGGGAGATGGCAACCGCTACCGCAAGCTCGAAGAAGTTGCTGGCACCTATCATGGCCGCAGGAGCAGCGATATTGTGACGCAGCTTCCATGCCCTTGCCCACCCGTAGGCAATAGAAAATATAAGGAAGGTTTGTAGGCTGAGGGGTATGGCAATCAAAAGTATGTTAAGAGGGTTTTCAATAATAATCTCCCCTTGGAACGAGAAGATGATAACGAGCGTAAGCAGCAGTCCTATGATAGTTATATTCCTAAACTTCGGAATAAAGGCATTTTCATAATAATCTTTACCTCTCTTCCTGGTGACATATACCCTTGTAAACCATCCACCTGTTAATGGAATTACAACAAAAAGCACGACTGACAAAAACAACGTCATCCAGGGTACCGATATGTTGCTGAGCCCCAGCAGTAGGGCTACTATCGGTGTAAATGCAACCAGGATAATAAGGTCGTTTGTGGCCACCTGAACAAGTGTGTAATTTGCATCACCTTTGGTGAGGTAGCTCCAAACAAATACCATGGCAGTACATGGTGCGGCGCCAAGCAAGACAGCACCGGCAAGATATCCAAGTGCCAATTCTTGTGGAATCAGCCCCTTGAATATAACAAAGAAGAACAGTGAAGCAATCGCATACATAGTAAACGGTTTAATAAGCCAATTAGTTACCCAGGTCACTATGAGCCCTTTAGGGTTCTTACCGACATTTACAACGCTTGCGAAGTCAACCTTCAGCATCATCGGGTAAATCATAAGCCAGATTAATATGGCCACGGGTATTGACACTGAAGAGTACTCAAACCTACTCAGGAAGGCCGGAACATCAGGCAATAGTAGTCCTATTAACACTCCTGCGCCCATACAAAGTACAACCCATAGAGTCAGATACTTTTCCCATATACCAAGCCTTCTTTCTTCGGTAGCTATCTTATTTAACCCCCTTTCTACATCCTGGACCTATCCGTTTGGCACGGCTTAATCTTTCCTTATCCTGTTCTAATACCTCATTAGCAACAGGAGGATCCTTCAGCAATTTAGCCAGAGAAACAGCATAGTAATTTGCTGACTCCCAGTCCACAGAGTAAACTATCCAGAGTCCGTCTCTCCTTGCTCTTAGGAAGCTAGCGTCCTGAAGAATACCAAGATTACGTGAAGCCCGGGACTGAGATATATCCAGCGCTTGCATAACCTCGCAGACACAGCATTCTTGCTCCAGTAGAACTATCAGAATCCTGAGTCTCGTCTCATCGGAGAGAGCCTTCATCACCTTAATCAAGTCCTGCATATTTTACCTTATGTGTAGAGTATACAAGTATATGCACATAAGTGCATATACTTGTATTATACCACCCCTCACCCTACAAGTCAATGTCATATTTAGCTCACCTGCTTGAATGATTTGACACGCAATTTATATGCAGAGGTTTTTCCCTTACCCCAAAGCCATTGACTAATAATCAGTAATTATATACAGTATAAGAAATAAACTTACTTTCTAATGGAGGCTAAAAATGTCACAAAAATTAAAAGACAAATTGAGAGCTGAAGCCTTGAGTAACGGATTTGAATTCTTTGGCGTGGTTGATGCCGCCGAGTTGGCTAAAGTGCCTTTCCCTCCCAATCGCTGCTTGGATACCCCCTATGGGTTTTTACCCGAAGCCAAGAGCGTTATTGTTCTGGGGTGGCATATCTGGGACCCGCTATTTAATGCCGTAGTTACCTCGGTGCTACCGGAGGGGGCTATTCCCTTCGATGACGTGCCTGATTCCCAGTACTATAACCTTTACTACGAGCTCACCGAAGCCCGAGCTCACCGCTTCTCTGAGGCACTGCGGGACGCCGGGTATAAAGCAGTAGTGACCCACTTCGTTCATGCCAAGGCGGCGGCGACCCTAGCCGGGCTGGGCTGGATTGGCAAGCTGACCCTGTGTATTACACCCCTGCTTGGTCCCCGGCAGCGGTGGTGCTCGGTGGTAACTGATGCCGTTCTGCCTTACGACAAACCCTTCACCAAGGACCTTTGCGGCGACTGTGAGCTATGTGTGAAAGCTTGCCCCGTTGGCGCCATTATTCCCGGACCTTCCCAGGGTGTGGAGCCGGGGAAGAAGGTAGACTTCTGGAAGTGTATCGTCCCTCAGGAGATGCTAGCCGAACCCAGTGAAGGTTGGCAAAAACATGCCAAAAAATACACTAAG
>DAOVUZ010000004.1 GCA_030632305.1 Dehalococcoidales bacterium
TCAGGGAATGGCGGCGCAACTTCGCAGTCGGGCGTGGACTATACCCCCTATTTTCCAGCTTATTCAAAAGCAAGGTGGTGTCGCCCAAAACGGGATGTTTCGTGTGTTTAATATGGGTATCGGCATGGCGCTCATCTGCTCACCTGATAATGTTGACCAGCTCACCGGGCAACTGCCCGAGGCCAAGGTTATTGGCAAGGTCGTGGAGCAGAAGGGGAAGGTGAGAGTGGTTATCAAGTAGCTAAAGGGTGTTTAAGAGGGAAGACAATAGTAATTATAAAATGGAGGTATTCATGCGAGCTATTATCAGCGTATCTGACAAAGCAGGTGTAGCTGATTTTGCCCAGAGCTTGAGCCAGTTGGGGTTTGAGATATTCTCTACTGGCGGCACCAAGAAGGCGCTGGCAGAGGCTAAGGTGCCAGTGAAGAGTGTCTCCGAGATTACCGGGTTTCCCGAGATTCTTGATGGCAGGGTGAAGACCCTGCACCCGATTATTTATGGCGGCATCCTTGCCAGGCGAGACCTGCCTGAACATATGGCACAGCTAGCTGAGAATAACATTGAGGCTATTGACCTGGTGGCAGTCAATCTTTATCCCTTCGTCCAGACGGTATCCAGGGATGGTGTTAGCCTTGATGAGGCGGTGGAGAATATTGATATTGGCGGACCAACCCTAATTCGGGCGGCAGCCAAGAATTTCCCCAGCGTCATTGTGGTGGTTGACCCTGCCGACTACCAACCAGTTTTGGAGAAATTAGGGCAGGGAAGTGTTGAACTAGCCGAGCGTAAACGGATGGCACAGAAAGCATTTCAGCATGTAGCTATCTATGATACGGCAATTTCACAGTATTTGAGACAGGATATGGAGGCTTTCCCCGGGGAGATGACCATTGCCCTGAAGAAGCGCTATGGGCTTCGTTATGGTGAGAATCCCCATCAGCCGGCTGCCTTCTATGCTGAACAAAGGGTAGGAGCCAAACAGGATACCGGTATCACCTGGGCAAAACAGTTATGGGGTAAGGAGCTTTCTTTTAACAACATCTTGGATGCTGATGCTGCCTGGGGTGTGGTTACTGACTTTTCAGCACCTACGGTAGCTGTTATCAAGCATACCAACCCCTGTGGTCTGGCTAGTCATAACGATATTGCTGAAGCCTATCGCCGGGCTTTGACCGGTGACCCGGTAGCTGCCTTCGGTGGCATTGTCGCTTCCAATAGACCTGTCAACCTGGCTGCCGCCAAGGAAATTGGTGCCACCTTTTACGAGGTAGTCATTGCCCCTGAGTACGAGGCTGAGGCTTTGGAAACATTAAAGCGTAAGCAAAATCTTCGTATTCTTATTGCCGAGCTACCGCCCGGTTATGGCGCAAGTCCGACTGGATACCTTGATTTCCGCAGGGTAAAGGGCGGCTTCCTTGTCCAGAGTTCAGATTCACTACCCGAGGATAGCGTCAGTTTGAAAACGGTGACCAAACGTGAGCCAACTGAGGTTGAAAGAGGAGACCTGCTTTTTGCCTGGCGAGCCGTTAAGCATGTGAAGTCCAATGCCATTGTCCTGGCTAAGGATAAGACACTTCTGGGAATGGGGGCGGGGCAGCCCAGTCGGATAGTTGGCGTCGAACTGGCTCTGGCGCGAGCTGGGAAGGGGGCTAAGGGTAGTGTTCTGGCTTCCGATGCTATGTTCCCATTTGCTGATAGTGTGGAGACTGCGGCCAGGGGTGGAGTGACCGCTATTATCCAGCCTGGGGGCTCAATGAGAGATGAAGACTCAATTAAGGCGGCTGATGAGCACAATATGGCTATGGTTTTTACCGGCACCAGGCATTTCAGGCATTAAGCAAAAAAGGACAAGGACGAAGGGGCAAAGCCTCGCTGAGGAAGAATTTAAAATATAAAAGAGAATTGAAGAAGGTAATATACAGGGGGAGTTAGGGTAATATACAAGGGGAGTTTAAGAGGGGCGAAGCCCCTCTTAAAAGAAAATCTTCCCCTTCCCCTTATTAAGGGGAAGAGGATAAAGGGGATAGGGTTACCTGATAAAAGTCTAAGGGGGTGAGGCAGATAAACAATCTCTTAGTCAGCAACTGCGGCGGCACCCAGAAAGGAGATGAAGACTATGGCTAATGCAGTATTAGTTTCCGATATGCTCAGAGGTTTCCTGGAAGAGGGTTATCCCCTGTATTGTGGGGACAAAGCCCGCCGCATAATCCCCCGTATACAGCGTCTTCTGGAGCAGGAGCTCGCCAGTGGCTCCAAGGTATTTTTCATCTGTGACCATCATACTCCCGATGACCCTGAATTCAAGGTGTTTCCTCCGCACTGCATTGAGGGCACCGCTGAGGCAGAGGTTGTTCCTGAACTAGCCCGGTATGAGGGCGAAATAATACCCAAAACGAGCTACAGCGCCTTTTTTGATACCTCGCTTGAGGAGAAGCTGCTCAGGCTCAAGTCAGAGAAGTTGATTGTTTGCGGGGTGTGTACTCATATCTGTGTATTGTACGCAGTGGCTGATGCCAGAATTCGTGGTTATGAGGTGGAGGTGCCGGTTGACTGCGTTGCCTCCTTTGATGACAGGGCACACCACTTTGCCCTGAAGCATATGGAGAAGGTGCTGGGGGCAAAGCTAACCGGTGTGAGGGTTAGCCAGGTTAAGCCAGCTAAATTTGAACCTGCTGAAGCTGTTCTGTCCGGAGAGACGTCTGACATCTACTTTACCCGCACTATAGATATACTGCGTCACGAGGCGCTTAACCCGGTAGCGACTATGGAGGTATTCTCCAGTCGGGCAGGGATACTCTGTGGTATAGAAGAGGTCAAGGCTCTACTGACCCGGGTTTTGCCCGGGGATAACTGTGAGGTATGGGCTCTGGCTGAGGGTGAGGCAATGGACAGGAAGGAAGTGGTATTGCGTATAACTGCCCCCTATCAGAGCTATGGGCTATATGAAACAGCTATAGATGGTATTTTAGCCCACTGTAGTGGTTGGGCAACAGCCGCCAGGGAGTGTGTGGAAGCGGCTCAGGGGATACCCATCATCAGCTTTGGTGTTCGCCATGTTCACCCCTCGGTAGCTGCGGTTATGGATTATTCAGCTATTATTGGTGGTTGTGCTGGTTGCTCCAGCATAGCTGGTGCCAGGCTGGCTGGTATTGAGCCATCGGGGACTATGCCTCATGCCCTGATTATCATTATGGGTGATACCGTTACGGCAACTATTGCCTTTGATAAGTATATGCCGGCTGGGGTGCCCCGGGTGTCTCTGGTTGATACCTTTAAGGACGAGGCTGAGGAGAGCCTGCTGGTGGCTCAGGCGCTGGGGGAGAAGCTTGGTAGTGTCCGGCTTGATACCCCCGGTGAGCGGGGCAGGGTTACCGCTGACCTGGTCAAGGAGGTCAGAGCCAGGCTGGACTTGGCTGGCTTCAAAAAGGTGGGGATTTTTGTCAGTGGTGGAATTGACCCGCAGCGCATTAGCTACTTTATTGAGAATGGGGCTCCGGTTGATGGCTTTGGTATCGGTAGCTATGTCACCTCGGCTAAGCCAATTGATTTTACTGCTGACCTCCATGAGGTGGAAGGTAAGCCAATTGCCAAAAGGGGCAGAATCCCGGGCATTACCCCTAACCCCAGACTCAAGCGGGTGATGTAACGAGATTGTTTTAGCCCCGCTCAAATTTCAGGCACAGAACCTGCCTGGTGCCTTCAGTAACCTTTACCCGTTCGTCTATACGCCAGCCGACAACCCACAGGATTTGCTCTGGGGAGCTGACAATGGGAATTCGCTGGCGCCAGGCATGAGGGATTTTGGCGTCAATCATAAACTCCCCCAGCTTTTTGGGCTGGCTTATGCCCAGTGGCTGAAAGCGGTCACCGGGCTGGCGAACGCGCACTACCAGCTTATCTCCAGTTTTATTAAGGTCAAAGTAGGCGGTAAAGTCGTTATCTATTAACCCTATCCCCTTTATCCCCTTCCCCTTCAATCCTTCCTTAATGAACGAAGCGGTGGTAAAGTCCTCTCGGCTCAGAATGGTTGCCTCTATATGCCAGCTAGGTAGTCGTGTTTCACCGGGGAGCTTTAGCTGAAACTCAGCCTCCAGAATGGGGAAAGGGGATAAAGCCGCCGGGTCTGGACCTAGCAGGTATCTGTCGTATTCTATGGAGAAGACTAAGCCCCCGGGCAGGCTGAGCCTTTTTCCCGCTGGCTTGGTTAAGGCGTCCATAATTTCTTCAATGTGGCGTGCCTCAATATCCTTGAGATTACCCAGCAGCTTTTCTATGGCCGTCCGGAGCAGGTGCCGCTTCAGGGCAGGAGGTAACTCAAGAAATCTTTCTTTGTCTAGAATAACCGTGCCCTCTTGTTCTTGCCCGATTTCACCCCATAACCGACCGATTTCTTTATCAATGAAGGCAAGGTCATCACCAGCGATGCGTCCAGTTCGGAGCAGGGCTTCAACTACCTGTGGGTTATAGCTTTGTAAGATGGGCAGGAACTGGTGGCGGATTCTATTTCTTAGTGGTGATAGCGACAGGTTGGAGGTGTCAATCCTGGGCGTAAGCTGGTGGTGGTGGCAGTAGTCTGCTGTTTCCTGTCGGCTTAGCGGCAAGAGGGGTCTTATTATGGTGAGGCTGTTCCCTGAAGATTGCCATCGGCTACACGGTTGCAGTCCACGAAGCCCCCTGGTTCCTGTTCCCCGGATTAGGTGCATCAGTATAGTCTCTATATGGTCGTCAATGGTGTGCCCTACCGCCACCCGGTCAGTGCCAATGGACTTGGCTACCTGGGTCAGGAAGGTATATCGCACCTCGCGGGCTGCCTCTTCTAGTGAGAGGTGTTGCCGGGCTTGATAGGCTTTTACATCACGCTGTTCTATAGTAGCTGGAATACCGAGTTGCTGGGCTAACTGGGAAACATAGCTGGCATCAGCCTCTGCCTCAGTGCCTCGCAGCTGGTGATTCAGGTGAGCTAGGTGTAGCCTTATCCCCAGCTCCGCCTGGAGCTTGGTTAGGATATAGAGCAGGCAGACTGAATCTGGCCCACCGGATACTGCCACCAGCAGGCAGTGCTGGCTTGATACCAGATGATGTTCCTGAATGAAGTACAGTACTCGTTGCTCTAGTGTTGGCGGTTGCTTCCCTCTGATTGTCACCAATTCTTTACCCTTCGGCGAACCCTAACTTTGGCTCTTCTAGGAGATGATTTATTAACCTCACCCCCTTTAGGTTTTTATTTGGTAGCCCTATCCCCCTTCCCTTAATAAACAACCTTTACGAGGTTTTCAGGAGGAGTTTGGTGCGGTGAATGGACTGGGGATGATGGGTAAAACCCAGGGCGGCGGTAACCTGCTCTGGTCTTCCCGAGCCGCTGCTATCACAGCGCAACCTCATACCTATAGTGCAATATGACTGATGCCAATCAATAAACCACAGGTCATCAATTAGAGGTCTCAGGTCGTAGCTTCGTTTGCCAGTATCCCTCTGGTGTTGCCACGGTAAGTGCTTTACTGAGAGCAAAGAGGTAAGCGCTGATTCTATATCTTTTTGTTCCTTTTCCGTTTCTACATCAACCTTATACTCGGCATAGCCAACCTGTGATTGTAAGGATGGCTGGCTCAAGACTATTTGATATACCTGTAGTATTTTAATACCAGGTGGTAGTTGCTGGCTTACGGCTGAGGTGAAGAAATGCGGGGAGACCCATCGGCTGCAGAGGATGTCCATTAGCTCGGCTTCGCTGGTTACGCCGACGGGGAGGGGCGCCGCTAGTGATATTCGGGGGTGGGGGCTGAATCCTTCTGAGTACGTCAGTGATATATCGGCGCGGTGAAGTGCCCTTTGCCATAGCCGCATTATATCTAGGTGGGAGATGAACTTTACCTCTTGTCCTCGACAGAACCTAATGCGCAGACGCTGCATTTTCTTCCTTAGACTTTTCCTTAGTCAATAGAATTTCTTCGATTTTTACCCCCCGCATCTTGGTTATTACCAGCTTCAAATCCTTATACCTTAGCTGTTCGCTTGGTTTGGGTATATGTCGTAAAAGGTTAAGCACAAAGCCGGCTACAGTTTCATACTCGCCCGGGGGCAACTCCAGGTCCATCTCTTCGTTGGCCTCCTCAATACGCATACCACCGTCGATTTGGAAGGTATACTCATTGATTACCTCATACTCTTTTTCTACTGTAGCTAGTTCATCTCCTACCGGACCTACAATTTCCTCCACTAATCGGCTGAGGCTGACTATGCCAGCGGTGCCGCCGAACTCGTCTATAACTACCGCCATCCGGTAGTTTTTATCACGCATTTCGGTAAAGAGTTCGCTGATGCGTTTGGTCTCAGGGGTAAAATAGGCGGGGCGAATCAGGTCATCAATGACACTCTGGTTATCAATAGTGTCTTTAGCCTGAGCCATAAGCACATCCTTTATCGAAAGGATACCGACTACATTATCCATGTTCTCCTGATATACCGGGAAGCGGGATAGTGGGGATTCAGCATAGAGGCTAAGGAAATCGGCTAGTTTGGAGCCTTGTTCTATACATATAACCTCCGGGCGTGGCACCATAGCCTCACGAACTGGTCGGTTGCCAAAGTCAAAAACCTTGTGTAGCATCTCGGCCTCGTCTTCTTCCACTGTTCCCTCTTTGTGTCCTACCGATATCATGGTGCGAATCTCCTCCTCGCTGACCAGAGACTTGGGTACCGGTGCCCCTCCGGCTATTCTGCTAAATCCTGAGGCTATCAAGCTCAGTACTACCACGAAGGGGGTAAATAGCCAGGATATTACCTGTATTGGTCGAGCAAATATCAGAGATAACCTCTCAGCGTGCTGGGTAGCTATGGTTTTTGGGGTAGTTTCACAAAATACAAGGAGAATGATGGTTAAACCTATAGTGGCAATGAGGATACCCCACTGCTCCCCCCACATGCGGATGGCGAGGAAGGTAGCTAAGGCAGTAGCCGCAACGTTTACGAAGTTGTTGCCCAGTAGTATAGTGGATAGAAGCTTCTCCGGTCGCTCAATCATCTTGGCTACTCGTCTTGCCCCAGTTACTTTGGTGTTAATCAGGTGCTCAATCCTGATCCGCTGCAGGGAGGTAAAGGCTGTTTCCGAGCTGGAAAAGAAGGCTGATAAAAGAAGACAAACTAAAAGAAACACCAGATACAGTGTTTCAATGTTAGACATATGGTATCACCCCACTCCGAGTATTTAATAAGATCCTCTTGGTTAACCCTTTTAATAATCTTAACATTGGCTAATAGGTGTGTCAAAGGAAGAGATTATCAGCAACCTATCCCCCTGATCCCCTTCTCCTTATTAAGGGGAAGGGGATAAAGGGGATAGGGTTGTTAAACAATCTCCACGACTGTTTTGTTGCCTATTACCTATGCTATAATCCTGATGTATGAAAATCCTGGGTATTGAAACCTCTTGCGATGAAACAGCGGTGGCGGTGGTGGTGGATGGAGTTAAAATTCTGTCCAATCAAATTGCTTCTCAGGTGGAAATCCATGCCCGCTATGGGGGGATTGTACCCGAGGTAGCCTCCAGGCAACATATTCTGGCTATTATCCCGGTACTGAACCAGGCGATGGCTGAGGCTAGGACTACCTGGGGTGATTTGGATGGCATTGCTGTCACCATTGGGCCGGGTCTGGCTGGCTCACTGCTGGTAGGAGCCAATATGGCTAAGGCTATTGCTTTGGCTCACCGGTTGCCTATTACCGGGGTTAATCACCTTGAGGGTCATATCTATGCTAACTGGTTGGTTGACCCTAGCCCTGATTTTCCCGTGGTGTGCCTTATTGTTTCTGGGGGACATACTGACCTAGTGCTGATGAGGGGGCATGGTGATTATGTGGTATTGGGACGGACGCGGGATGATGCCGCCGGCGAGGCCTTTGATAAAGCCGCCAGGATATTGGGTTTGGGCTATCCCGGTGGTCCTGCCATTGAGCGGGCAGCTATAGATGGGAGTGCTGTTTCTATTCCGCTACCTCGTTCCTGGCTGAAGGGAAGTAGCGACTTCAGCTTCAGCGGGGTCAAGACAGCACTGCTGCGGTTGGTGGAGGGGGGTATAATTTCCTCCCCGGCTGATGCTGCTGCCAGTTTTCAGGAGGCAGTGGTTGATGTTCTGGTCACTAAGACGGTGGCAGTAGCCAGGGAGTACGGGGTGAGGCAGATTTTACTGGCTGGTGGGGTGGCATCAAATAAGTTGCTTCGTGAATGTTTGGCGAAGAATTCACCTATCCCGGTTCTGGTTCCTGCACCGGTGTTATGCACTGATAACGCCGCTATGATCGCTGCCTGCGGCTACTTTCGGTTTAAGGCAGGCAAGGTAGATGATCTGGATTTGGATGTGGTTCCCGGCCTCAAGCTGGCTTAAGTGCTCTCCCTAATGGGCAGGTCAGATGATTCTTTCTACAGCAGAAACATGTAGGGCATATCGTTGCCCATCCAGGGAAAAGACAACGCATCGATTTGATTGTTTCCTAAGTTTCTCTGAGACTCCTACTTTAAATAACAATCCACACCTTTCCCTTTATCTGTTTTTCCCTGTGAAATGTTTCTCTTGATCCTTTTTCATTTAGCACCTCCTATTTAAGGAGTAGTGTTTCAAGCTTATCTTAAACTAAAAAGGACACCATCCACCGCCGTATCACTTAGCGGTTCCAGTGCCCTTCATTAGCCATCTCATCCACCCCCCCCAATTTCCATATTTTAAAATTGTTCTACATGTTGGAGCTTGAGCTTAGTTATTGCTGATGAGATTGTCAATACCAAGATAGAATAGGACTATAGGCTATTTTCGGTTTCCGCAAAGTTGCACAAGGTAACAAAACGTCAACTTGTTACATGCAGTTAGCAATAAGCGACCAATTCAAGGGTTACTCCAAAAGGATTATGTTTTGTTAGCAAGTCAGAACGAGTGTATAATTTGCCTAACTTTAATGATGCTTGGCGACATCCACCATAGCCAGAAGGTTTTCCTTGGGTGAACCCGGGGCTATAGCGCAGCCCGGAGCCAATATCTGGATACCCTTCGCTATTGCCGCTTCGGATTCCTGCATTACCTCTTCCGGGCTTTTGCTCTGCAGTGTCCAGTTCACATCTGCTCCACCCATAAGTATCATATCCGGTCCGCATTTTTCCCTGGCTAACGCGACATCAGCAGCAGGGTGTAAACTCAAGCAATCAGCACCGGTCTGCCCCATCCACTCTACAATGGCGCCCACCTTACCGCAGATATGGAGTATCTTGGGAACTCTTATAGCGGCGAACTGCCTTTTTTGGGGTTCAAGCTCCAACTCCTTGTAACTCTTGGGTATTATGAGGTCGGGAGAAGCAGTCACATCCTCATTGACGATGATGTCGGCGCCGGCATCAATAAGAGCGTGGGCAAACATGGTTCCCGCCTTCTCGCAGACGTCCAAGAAGGGGGGAAGTTTCTCCGGTTGCTGAAAGGTGGCTTTCAGCATTACTAATGGCTCTAAGAGGTAAGTAGCAATGGTAAAGGGACCAATCATCCCGCCGACGATGGCTGGCCCATTATCCCCGAATTCCTTCCTGAGGATTCTGGCTGCCTTGAGCACTTCCGGTATGTGTCCCCGGTCTAGAAAATCATCGGGAAGCACCGGCGTATCATCTAGTTTAAAGACACCCTCGCCAATACCAGGCTCACCCTTCTTTCCGCCCGATTTCACAACACAACCAAAAGCCTCAGCTTCATAGATCTGGCAGAATGGCACCCTTACCGCGTCGAAGCCGAGCATATAATAGGCCTGCATCGCCTGCTTAGCCATCGCTTCCCCCTGCTCATGCGCTTCAGGCCAAAAGGCCTGCGCCTTTTCCATCTGTTCGTAGGTTACGGTGGAGTTGGCACTAAAGCAGGGCATCCTATCTGGCTTTTGATGATTCAGTACTGCCATTATACGTTCTTTACCTGTCACTTTAGTCCTCCTTCCTTAACATTAAAAAATTTTCTGAACTCTTGCTCTGACTATAGTACAATTTTTATCGGCTCACCGCCTTCGGTGATTAGCTCGGTTCTGTCCAGTAACAGGTGCTGCCAGATTTTAATAATTTGGCTCTCGGGAACATTATTTATCAACCTGACCGCCTTATAAGGGAGGGAGAATCGGGTATGTTAGAGAGGCGAAGCCTCTCTAACACTCTCCTTGTTTTATTTAACACGATATCGTGTATCACCAGCCTGATAAAAGCGGTTTGCTCTGGCTAAACCGCACCAGTCTATGACTCTCCTAATCTGTCTCTGGCTGAATCAGGTTGGTAAACCTCAGGACGTCACCAGCCACCTGTTTTGGCCCTTTATATTGTATCTTGTCATATCCTTAGCTTAACTGTTTGTCTAGCTCTTGCTTGAATGCCTGGTAGGCTGGCTCATCATACAGGGCAAAGACTACCCTTTCTAGCCCGGTTTTCTTGGCTGAGTATTGGACAACCTCACTAATCATTATCCTGGCGCACTCATCCCGGGGAAAGCCGCCGACCCCGGTACCCAAGGCGGGGAAGGCGATGCTCTTTATACCGAGTTCATCACCCCGGAGCAGGCTGTTTTTGGTCGCCTGTCCGATTTTGGTGGCATCAGTCTTTAGGTTCTGTCCCATCACCGCGGCATGTATAATATACTTCGCTTTTAGCTTACCGGCGCCAGTGACGGCTGCTTCTCCGACCGGAATGGGTCCTTGGCTAACTGCCTCGGTCTCTATTTCCTTACCGCCGGCTCTCTTCAGGGTACCGGCTACCCCACCACCCATCCACAATTGGTTGTTGGCAGCATTTACCACGGCATCAACTTCAAGCTGGGTAATATCCCCGTGGCATACTTCAATCTTAATCATAGCCTGCCTCCGGGTATTATACACGCTTCCGTGTATAATGTCAAGGTTTTTTGGCTTTTTGGGAGGGTGTAGCCGTATACTCAAATTTGGCTCGTTCAGCAATAATAGAAAGCAGGGTAGCTGAGGTACCGCGGGGTCTATACATCCCGGTTTCCCACTCGCTTATTGTTTGCTGGCGCGTGCCCAGTGTGATTGCCAGCTCACGCTGGGTTAGTCTTAAATGGTGCCTTAGGGCTTGGATGCGCTTGCTCTCCCATTGTGGTCGTTTCACTTTGTCCTGATTACTCATTAGTCAAATTTTACACGTTTTAGCGTAAGTCGTCAAAAACAAGCACTGCATAGTTAAGGTGAAATTTTGGGTAAAAAGGAGCTTTTATAGAGAACAGGAGCAGCTTCAGCCTCAAAATGGCTCTCAATTGCTGACATTAGCCGTAGATAATTATGTATTGAGTTGCGCTGGATGTCCACTTGGGTTATTATATACCAGTTAGCAGTCTCAGGGTCAGAGTGCTAATAAGTTGAGCCGTGATTGGTAAATTGAGGAAGGAGGACTGATATGGCGGTTAAGCTTCAACCATTGGCTGACCGGCTGGTGGTCAAACCTATTGAAAGGGAGGAGGTGAGCAGAGGGGGAATTGTTTTGCCTGATACAGCTAAGGAGAAACCCCAGGAGGGTAAGATTATGGCTGTTGGTCCGGGCAGGTTATCTGAGGATGGGAAACGGATAGCAATGGAGGTTAAGGTGGGTGATGTGGTTATTTATACTAAGTATGGTGGCACTGAGATTAAGATTGAGGATGAAGAGCTAATGATTTTGCGTGAGAGCGATATTCTGGCTAAGAAAGGTAAGTAAGGAGGAGAAAATTGGCTAAACAAATTATATTTGATGAGAAAGTCAGGCATTCCCTGAAGAGAGGAATAGATGTTCTGGCTGATGCGGTCAAGGTGACCCTGGGACCTAAGGGACATTGCGTGGCGTTGGACAAGAAATGGGGAGCACCGTCGGTAATCGATGATGGGGTTACTATTGCCAAGGATGTTGAGCTTCCTGACCCCTTTGAGAACATGGGGGTGCAGTTAGTTAAGGAAGCAGCTACTAAGACCAATGATGCCTGTGGTGACGGCACTACTACATCAACTATTCTGGCTCATGCCATTATTACCGGCGGCTTTAAGAATGTGGCTGCTGGGGCTGAGCCTATGGCACTAAAGAGAGGGATTGAGAAGGCAACAAAGGCTATTATTGATGAGTTGAAGCGGGTATCTATTGATGTAAAGGGTAAGGAGCAGATTGTTCAGGTCGCTACTATTACCGCTGTTGACAGAGAGATTGGTGATTTAATTGCCGAAGTGATGGAGAAGGTAGGCAAGGACGGGGTTATCACTGTTGAGGAGTCCAAGGGTATAAAGTATGAGACTGAGTATGTGGAGGGAATGCAATTTGACCGGGGCTATATCAGTCCCTATTTCATCACTAATCCCGATAAGATGGAAACGGAGATAGACGACCCCTATATCCTTATTACTGATAAGAAACTCTCGGCTATGTCTGACCTTCTACCGGCTCTAGAGAAGATATTGCAGGTGTCTAAGAACCTGCTTATTGTCGCTGAGGACCTGGAAGGTGAAGCCTTGGCTACCCTGGTGGTCAACAAGTTGCGGGGCACACTTAATGTGCTGGCGGTTAAGGCTCCTGGTTTTGGTGACCGGCGTAAGGCGATGCTGGAGGACATGGCAGTTCTTACCGGGGGCAAGGTGATTTCGGAGGAGGTGGGGCGTAAGCTGGACTCGGTTACTGTGGAAGACCTGGGTAGGGCTCGCCGGGTAACCGCTGATAAAGATAACACTACCATCGTTGAGGGCAAGGGCTCGGAAGAGGCAATTAAGGGTAGAATCAAGCAGATTAGGGCTCAAATAGAGGAGACAGTCTCTGATTATGACCGTGAGAAACTCCAGGAGAGACAGGCGAAGCTGGCGGGTGGAGTAGCGGTAATCAAGGTGGGAGCCGCTACCGAGGTTGAGCTTAAGGAGAGGAAGCACCGGGTCGAGGATGCTCTGTCGGCTACCCGGGCGGCGGTGGAGGAGGGTATATTGCCTGGTGGTGGTGTTGCCTTGCTTAGGGCTACTTCGGTCCTAGATAAACTGGAGGTTACCGGGGATGAAGCTACTGGTGTTAATATTGTTAGACAGGCTATGGATGAGCCGATTCGATGGATTGCCATAAATGCTGGCAGGGATGGGGCAGTAATAGTGGATGCAGTTAAGAAGGGTAAAGCCGGGGTCGGTTACGATGCTGAGGCCGATGATTTTGGTGATATGGTCAGTAAGGGCATTATTGACCCGACCAAGGTGGTAAGGTCTGCCTTGGAGAATGCCGCTAGTATTGCGGCTATGGTTTTGATTACCGAATCACTGATTACTGATATTCCAGAGAAGGAGAACGCGCCAGGAGCGCCGGGTGGTATGGAGGGTATGTATTAATCGGTTTTTGCTTGAGTGGATTGAGAATAGCCGTGGGCTTCAAACCTGCGGCTATTTTTATTATAGTTTTAGAAGTTCTTCCAGAGGCTTGTGGTCAGTGATGGGTCCGACCACAGCCAGTCGGAGTTGGCTGCCTAACAGTAGCTCTTGGGCTAATTTCTTTAGTTCATCAGCAGTGATGGCATCAATTATAGATGTTACCTGGTCAACAGTGAGAATACGTCCGGTGAGAACTTCCTGCCCTCCCATCCAGCCAGCAACACTGCGGGTATCTTCCATACTCAGCAGCAGGCGTCCCTTGATTAATTCCTTTGCCTTGGATATTTCAGCTTCAGGGACTTTTTCCCTCAGTTGGGAAAGCTCTTTTAGGATAGCCTTGATGGCTACTGGCAGGTTTTTAGGTTCCACCCCGGCATAGATAGTAACCGAGCCTGAGTCGAGGAGGTACTCGGTATAGCTGTGGATATCATAGGCAAGCCCTAGTTTATCCCTGATTTCAGTAAACAAACGACTGCTCATACCTGCCCCCAGGATGACATTAAGCAGGTCAAGGGTGTAGCGCTGGGGGTGGAACAGTGACAGTCCGGGTAATGCCAGACACAGGTGGGCTTGCTTGGTGTCCCTTGTCTCAACCTGTAGCCGTGGGTTCGGTTGTTCCTTATAAATCGAGTATCCAGGACGAGGCTGCTGGTTAGTCCAGTTAGCCAGAGCTTGGCTCACAGCGGTTACCGCCTCCTGGTGCTTCATATTACCGGCGATAGTAACTACTGTATTATCCGGTAGATATTGGCTTGCCTGGTAGTCAAGCATTATATCTCTGGTAATGGCCGCCACTGATTCCTTGCTGCCAGCTATATCGCGTCCCAGGGGATGCCCGGGCCATAAAAGCTCATCAATGAGCATATTAACCTGCTGTGACGGGGAGTCTTTACTCATGTTAATCTCTTCAATGATGACCTGGCGTTCTCGCTCTATTTCCTGAGGGTCAAACCTGGAATAGAGTAGTATATCTGCCAGCACATCCAGAGCCAGGGGGAAGTGGGACTGAGCCACCTTGCACCAGTAGACGGTTAATTCCCTGTCAGTGCCCCCGTTAAGGATTCCGCCCACCCCTTCTATTGCCTCGGAAATCTCCTTGGAAGTTGGCCGCTTCTGGGTGCCTTTAAAAAATAGGTGCTCAATAAAATGTGAAACTCCTGCCTGTGCCTCGGTTTCGTATCGGGAGCCGACACCAATAAAGATGCAGATAGATACCGAGCGGGTATGAGGCATGGTGGTGGTGATAACCCGCAGCCCGTTATCCAGCGTAGTCTTCTGATACAATACTCAACCTCTATAATCAGTGTTAGGTAATATTCTAATGGTGTTCCCTATCAGGTGTCAATTTATTATTTATTTACCCTATCCCCTTTATCCCCTTCCCCTTAACAAGGGGAAGGGGAAGATAATGTTTAAGAGGGGCGTAGCCCCTCTTTTATTACCCCTCCTCCTCATGCAAGGAAGATATTCCTATAATGGAGAGGGGTATTAAGGGGGTGAGGTAGATAATTAATAAATTGACTTCACTAGCAGGCACTGCTAACATTAGGGAAATGATGTCTAGGCTTCCTTTATTCCCCTTAACTGCTGAGGTGAGTGATGGGGGTCACCTCATAATTGGTGGCTGTGATACTGTAGAGCTAGCCGCTGAGTTTGGCACGCCGCTATATGTCTTTGATGAACATAGCTTGCGTCATAAATGCCGGGAATTCAAACTGGAATTTGGTCAGCGCTATGCTGATACTACTGTTATTTATGCCGGTAAAGCTTTTATGAATAAGGCTCTGGTACTTATCTTGAATGATGAGGGGCTGGGGCTGGATGTAGTTTCTGGTGGGGAGCTTAGTATTGCCCGGTCGGTTGATTTCCCCTTAGACAGGGTCTATTTCCACGGTAACAATAAATCAGCCGAGGAACTCAGACTGGCATTAAACTGGCATATTGGTCGCATCGTGGTCGATAACTTTCATGAGCTTACTATGCTGGGTGAAATGGCTGAGGAGCAGGACTGTAGACTTGATATCTTGCTTCGGCTGTCTCCCGGGGTGGAGCCTCATACTCATAAATATATTGCTACCGGCGTTGTTGATAGTAAATTTGGTTTTCCCTTAGCCAGTGGTGAACAGGCGATAGCCACCGCCATGTCTATGTCTAATCTCAGTCTGGTTGGTCTGCACTTTCATATAGGCTCTCTCATCTTTGAGACTGAGCCATATCAGAAGTCCATTGAGCTTATACTCAACTTTGCCGCCGAGATGAAGCGAAAATATGACTTTGAGCTCAGGGAACTGGATATTGGTGGCGGTTTTGCTGTTCAGTATGTCCTGGATTCTCCAGCATCGCCCGTTGCTGTCTATGCTGAGGCGATGGTGTCTAAGATTATTAGTAAGTGCCGGGAGCTAGAGCTGGCATTACCCCGGCTTATTATTGAGCCGGGAAGGGCAGTAGTGGCGCGGGCAGGAGTGGCACTATATAAGGTAGGGGTGGTCAAGGACATACCCGGGGTCAGGTGCTATGTCTCAGTAGATGGTGGTATGGCCGACAACATACGCCCTGCCCTTTATGGGGCTAAACATGAGGCAGTGGTCGCCAATAAGATGTCGGCAAAGGAAGTGGAGAAGGTTACTATTGCCGGCAAGTTCTGTGAGTCTGGTGATATATTAATCAAAGATATTGAACTGCCCTCGGTTTCAGCCGGTGATATTATAGCTATACCCGACAGTGGTGCTTATTGTCTGCCACAGGCAAGCAACTATAACGCCTCGCTTAAGCCGGCGGTTGTTCTGGTCAGGGAAGGCAAAGCACGCCTTATTCGGCGCCGGGAGACCTTTGACGACCTGACCCGGTGTGATTTGGTCTAGAGATTGTTTATTGGGGGTGAGGTTGGTAAATAACCTCTTAATTTGGGGACGGGAGATTTTAGAGTGTGGCAGGTTGTTGGGCAAAACAGGGTAGTGTCCTTACTTCAGCGTAGCCTGGAGCGTGAGGCGTTGGCTCATGCCTACCTTCTTGCTGGCCCGCCTCATGTGGGTAAGATGGCTCTGGCGCTGAATCTGGCTCAGGCAGTCAACTGTGCGGTGGCCGAACCCCCATGCGGAATGTGTGATTCTTGCCAGAAAATAATTTCAGCCAAGCATGCTGATGTCCAGATTATAAGCTTGGTCAACGATGCCACTTCAGCTGAGGCTAAACCTAGGATGGAGATTAGCATCGACCAGATTAGACAATTGCAGCACTCATCCAGCCTGCCGCCCTTTGAGGGTAAGTATAAGGTATTTATAATTGATGGGGCTGAGTTCCTGTCAATTGAAGCCGCTAACTGCCTGCTTAAGACCCTGGAGGAGCCTCTGGGTAAGGTAATCTTTATATTACTAACTGCAGACGAGAGGCTCATGCCGGCTACAGTGATTTCTCGTTGCCAGCGGCTGGAGTTGCTTCCTCTGGCGGCGGGTGAGGTAGAGGCTGCCCTTAATCAGCAGGGCGTTGAGCCACAAAAGGCTAA
>DAOVUZ010000075.1 GCA_030632305.1 Dehalococcoidales bacterium
GTTCCGGCTAGTGAGGGTGGTGACCACACGATAACGGCTACTGATGGCACCAACACCATAACATCTACCTTTACTATGGAGTCAACAGCACCACCCATACCGGTGCCACTGCTACCAACTATGGATAGTAAGGCAAGGGCAGAGGCACACTTTGACTGGGAGGATGTTACTGACCTCAGCCTCCCCGTAACCTATACTCTCCAGATTGCCACTGATGACCAGTTCACCACCGCCTCTATAGTACTGGAGAAGACGGGGCTTACCGAGTCGGAATACACCCTCACCAGTGAGGAGAGCCTAGCCTCGGTCGAAAGGGAAGACCCCTACTCGTGGAGAGTAAGGGCTATAGATGGCGCCTCCAATGAGAGCGGGTGGACCGGCACCGGGTCATTCTATGTTGGCTTTAGCTTCGAGTGGCCCTCCTGGCTTACATATACCCTGTTTGGGCTTTTTTCCGTGCTATTTGGCGTCCTTGGCTTCTGGCTGGGGAGGAGAACCTCCTACTATTAACAACTATAGATAACCTCACCCCCGGACCCCCTCATGCAAAGACTACATCTACCTCTTTTGGAGAGGGGGAACTTATTATAAAAGAGGGGCTAACGCCCCTCTTAAACACAATCCATCAGTAAATTCTACATAGAAAAAAGAAAAGGAAATTAACATCAGCCTCATTAAACGTAGCTTTGTTATTATAGGCTGACGCCATTCGGTAGGGTTATAGCCCATTTTCGCCTACAGATATCATCCCACCTATCAAAAGCCACAAATTAGCTTTGAAGTGTTTCCCCATAAAATAATAGCACATATGTTCTACTATGGCTACAGGGTTTTGTCACAATTTAAGCCCCCTGATTTCATCAGCCTTGATTCCCACCCACCCACCGTTATAGAATAGGCTCTGAGGCCAAAATGGGTATTGCCAAACAACTCTACCAGCTACAAGAGCTTGACCTGGAGATTGAGTCCAATGAGCAGGCTGTGAACCAAATTGCCCGCCAGCTAGGAGAAAGTCAGGCAGTGGTCAGGGCTCAGACCGAATTCACACAGGCACAGCAGCATGTAGAAGAATTGAAGCGGCAGCAACATTCCGCAGAATGGGAGATAAATGACCTGTTGGATAAGCTGACCGCTGCTGAAGACAAGCTCTATAGTGGCACGATAAAAAACCCCAAAGAGCTGAGCAGCCTCCAGCATGAGGTCGATGGGCTGAAAGCCAGACGCAACCAGCTGGAGGATGAGACACTGGAAACAATGGACCAGGTTGAACTCGCCACCGCCAGCGTAGCCAGCCTGGGAAGTAAATTTAAAAAATTGGAAGCTGAGTGGCACAACCAGCAACAGCAGTTATCTACTGACATGGAGCAGCTCCAAACTAAACTGTCCGACCTTAAGCATAAGCGCCAGCAACTGTCAGCCAAGATTGACCCCAGCGCAGTTGAGTTCTACCATGAACTAAAAAAACAAAAGGGGACAGCGGTGGCTAAGATAGAGCAGGGAATATGCCACGGCTGCCGAATATCACTATCCACCGCCGAGTTACAGCAGGCAAGAAGTGGCAGTCTGGTGCACTGCAGTAGCTGCGGACGCATCCTCCTCCTGGTCTAAAGACGACCCCTGGCGGGAAACAAAATAAATGATCATTCCCTTCCCACTGCCAGGGGGACAGGATTCATATTTGACTCATAATACCTTGTGTATTATTATAGTAAAGGCAGGACAAGTAAACCGGGTGACCGCTGTGATAGCCTGCTGACTATTATAGAGGAAAGTCCGAGCTCCACCGGGTAGGATGCTGGGTAACACCCAGGAGGGGCAACCCTACGGAAAGTGCCACAGAAACATACCGGCCCGCCAATGCGGGCTAAGGGTGAAATGGCGAGGTAAGAGCTCACCAGCGGCTGGATGACCAGCCGGCTGGGTAAACCCCATCTGGAGCAAGACCAAATAGAGGGACAAAGGGACACCCGGCCCAGTCCCCGGGTTGGTCGCTTGACCCTGATGGTAACATCAGGGCTAGATAGATGGTCACCACTCCGATTTACTCTATCTACCAGTCGGAGTACAGAACTCGGCTTACAGGTTTACTTGACCTGTTTTTTAACCAATCTCCCTTCAAGCATTCCCCCGATAAATGACCCCTCCATTCTCAGTTCGGGGTTGGGAAAAGGAGTAAGAACCAATAACCCACAAATTTGACCATAAAGCACATTAAAGGAGAGCAAGGCCAATGTCAAAAGCAATAAGAATTATGGTGGTAACCCTTTTATTGGGGGCTAGCCTTGCCCTATCCTTTGGCGCTGGATGTGCTCTAGATACCAGCACTCCCCCCAACGCAGACCTGGGACTGGATGTGGTGAAGGAAGCATGGGACATCATCTTCCAGGATTATGTGGATAAGGACAAGCTTGATGCTAGCACACTGAGTCAGGCAGCTATCATAAGCATGGTGGAGGCACTGGACGACCCCTACACCTCCTACCTAGATACTGAAAACTACCAGCTTGCATTGAGCAGCCTGGAAGGAAAGTTTGAGGGTATTGGAGCTTATATAGGGGTTGAGGATGAGCAGCAAATCATTATCGCTCCCATCCCTGGTTCACCAGCGGCTAAGGCAGGTATCAGGGCTGGCGATATAATACTAGAAATCAATGGCGAATCTACTTCAGGGATGAGCCTGACTGAGATAGTGCTTAGCATCCGCGGTGCCAGGGGAACATCGGTCAGGCTGCTTATCCTCCACCAGGATGAAACCCATCCTGAGGAAATTGAGATAGTTAGAGCTGAAATTGAGCTGCCCAGTGTTTACTCTGAGATGAGGGAGGACATCGGTTATATTAATATTACCTATTTTTCTGAGCGCACCAGCGAAGAGCTGTCCCCGGTACTACAGAGCATAACCCAGGAAGCGGCGACAGGTATTATCCTCGACCTGCGCAGTAATTCCGGTGGCTTGCTTGAGGCAGTAGTTGATGTAGCTGGCTACTTCTTGACGGAGGGGATAGTCGTCAAAGCAGTGGACAACCAGGGAAACTATACCAGCTTGACAGTTAAGCCCAACGGAGTAGCTACTGACCTGCCCCTAGTTGTTCTAGTAGATAGCTACACTGCCAGCGGCAGCGAGGTATTGGCTGGAGCTCTTCAAGATTATGCTCGCGCCACTATCGCCGGCACCACAACCTATGGCAAGGGTAGTATCAATATCCTGCGCCAGCTTAAGGATGGTTCAGGGTTGTATATTACTACCGCTTACTGGCTCACTCCCAATGAGCGCCTCATAGAAGGCAAGGGGATAGAGCCAGACCCAGGCTGTGAGCTTGAGCTTGAGGGAGAAGATGCCATCCAATGGGCTATTGACTACCTGAAGAGCAATGGGTAATAGGCCGATGTTAAAATTCATGGCACTGGTAGCCCAAGGTAAACAAATTAGCCATTACTTCAAAAATAGGGCAAAAACTATTGACAAATAATAAATATAGTGGTATTCTTAAGGTTCGTAATTATGCCGCAAAAGGTTTCACCTTTATTAATATCTCTTCACCAGCCACCAGTTTTATCTTGAATTGGTACTACAGTAACGCATAACTTTTGCATGTCAGGTTAAGGAGTAGGACTAAAGTAGTTTTATGTCGCC
This sequence comes from Dehalococcoidales bacterium, assembly GCA_030632305.1. GTDB lineage: Bacteria > Chloroflexota > Dehalococcoidia > Dehalococcoidales > DAOVUZ01 > DAOVUZ01. The sequence continues at coordinate 3,635 of DAOVUZ010000075.1, forward strand.
ATTACGCAGTAAAAAGAGAAAGTTTCCTGTTCCCAGAAAATCCTATGCCAGGTTACCCCAGATACTAAATGTCCCCAATCTGATTCAAGTTCAATTAGATTCGTTCCGCTGGTTCCAGGAAGAGGGGCTAAAGCAATTGCTGGAGGAAGTATCTCCTATTAGAGACTTCACCGGCAACAGGCTGGAGCTTCGCTTCACCAGCTATGAATTCCGTGACCCTCATAACACCGAGCCAGAGTGCCGCCAGCGAGACCTGACCTACTCAGTCCCCATCTATGTTAAGGCACAGTTGCTGGTCAAGGAAACAGGGGAAATCAAGGAACAGGACCTATTTTTTAGTGACATCCCTCTAATGACAGCTAGAGGCACCTTTATTACCAGTGGTGCCGAACGGGTAGTAGTAAGCCAGCTAGTCCGTTCCCCCGGTGTCTATTTCACCATTGAAGAAGATGCTAACAGTGGCCGTGAACTGTGCTATGCTAAGCTAATTCCTTCCCGTGGGGCTTGGCTCGAGTTCGAGACCAGTAACCGTGATGTAATCTCAGTCAAGATAAACGGTAAACGGAAGATTCCTATTACCACACTGCTTCGGGCTATAGGTTACAGCAGTGATGACCAGCTGCTA
>DAOVUZ010000113.1 GCA_030632305.1 Dehalococcoidales bacterium
ATTGCTCAGGCTGTTGCCGAGTATATCCATAGCTACCCCGGGCTGGGAGCAAAGACACTGTTTGCCACCCATTACCATGAGCTGGTGGAGCTGGCCAGCTTCCTGCCCCGGGCGAAGAACTTCAATATTGCCGTAACCGAGGAGGGTGGGGCAGTTACCTTCTTATACAAGATTGTGCCCGGTGGTGTTGATAAGAGCTATGGCATCCATGTCGCCAAGCTGGCGGGGCTACCCAAATCGGTGGTGCACCGTGCCCGCGAGGTGCTGGTGGAGCTGGAGGAGGACAGCGGTAAAGCCGTGGCTAGGCGCTCAGTCAGGGGTCGCCGCCGACCCAAAGAGGCGGTGTCCCCGCAGTTGCCCCTCCTGGGGCAGAAATCACCGCTCATAGAAGAGCTGGAAAAACTGGACACTGATTCCCTCACCCCCTTAGAAGCCCTCACCAAACTCTACGAACTGCAGAAGAAGGCGTGGGAGGGGTAAAGTCAAGGGGGCGGAGCCCCTTCAAAAACAAATTCCCCCTCTCCTTACCCGGATTCCCAGGGAGAGGGGATAAAGCAGGTTCCCAGGAAAATCAAAGATTTTTCTGGGTGCTTAAAGGGGGTGAGGTCACCAGCAACCTTACCCTTTACAACTCGTCCTTGACCACATAGTTTCTCAGCGTGCCTATTCCGCTTATCTTTATCTCTATCGTTTCGCCGTGATACATCGGGCCGATGCCGCTGGGGGTGCCGGTGGCGATAATATCCCCGGGCAACAGGCTCATTACATGGGAAATAAAGTTTATCAGTTCCGGGATGGAGTAGATGAGGTCACTGGTGTTGCCTTGCTGCTTGAGCTTCCCATTTAGATAGGTCTTCAGAGTAACATTCCCCGGGTCAAGTTCTGTCTCAATACAGGGTCCAACAGCAGCGAAGGTATCAAAACTCTTGGCTCTGGTCCACTGCCCGTTCTGGTTCTGGATGTCACGAGCGGTAACATCGTTGAAGCAGGTGTAGCCCAGGACATAGTCCAGCGACTCTTTTATTGATACCCGCCACACCGGTTTCTTTATCACCACCGCCAGCTCAGCCTCATAGTCAACTCTATTCGAGGCTGCGGGATAAATAATATTGGCTTCAGTTCCGATAACTGCCGTTGATGGTTTGAGGAAAATCAGGGGGGCATTGGGCACGGGCGCATTGAGTTCTTTGGCATGCTTGTGGTAATTAAGCCCCAGAGCCACTATTTTGGTTGGGGTGCAGGGAGAGAGTAATTTGACCTCACTTAACTGGTAGTGGCGGTCAGTAGGTGTGATGCTATCGAAAGGCTCGCCCTCAATAGTTTGAATAGCTCCGCCACTTAATATCCCGTATTCAGCACCGCTATCAGTAGCAAAACGTACAATCTTCATCGGTTGGAGGTAAGTTTACCTGTATCGGTCACCGATTGCAAGTCTCTGCCATACCCGGCGTTTATTAAAGGTGCGGTTTGCACAGAATCTCCTTAATCTTGAGGTCAAAGAAGTTGTGAGAATTGGCCGGTCTGAGTACTACCGCAGTATCGGCGCCGTTTCCGGTACCGCCGATAGCGATAGCATCCTCATCGGTGCGCACCAGTCCACTATCTGCCGCCATCATGGTGATTTCACACACCACCTTCAGCCCTTTACCAAAAATGCGCAGGGTATCGGCAATTATATCCCCTAAAGCAGGCGCATTGTATTTACTGCGCATGGCGCGGTTTAGTCCGGAAAAGGCATGAGCGGTAGTCAGTATTATGCCTCCTTTGCTCTCAACTATTTGCCTGTTCTCCTCGGTGAATTCCTGGCTATTCGGTTCACGCATGCCGGCAACATGGGTTACTACGATAGCGCTTAATCCTTCAAGGACATCCATAGCCCTTACTGCGGTATTGCCGCTGGTCGATGCCACCACAATAGTTTTGATACCTAGCTCCTCAGCACGTTGTCGGACGATACCGAGCACTTCCTCAGTATTCTCACCGCCCGGGTTTTTAAAATAGACTGTCTTTAATTCCATTATTATCCTGAACCCCCTATCAATATGTTTTAACTAATTCTATCACTGAAGGCAAGTCTTTACCAGACGAGTTTATCTATTAACCCTATCCCCTGTGTCCCCTTCTCATTGCCTTGTTATGTCCTCTATGATATAGTTTTGGTAATGGAAGCCAGGATTGAGTTTATTGACTCGGGCAGTGTCACCTCGGCTCAGGGGTTTCGTGCCGGTGCTACTGGTGTCGGTATAAAGAAGAAGGAAGCCCTGGACCTTGGCATTCTCTTTTCGGAAGCATCCTGCGCGGATGCGGCTCTATTTACTACTAATAAGATTAAGGCAGCGCCGGTGGTTTTGTCTCAGCAGCGGTTGCAATCAGGAAGAGCAGTGGCAGTAGTGGTAAATAGCGGCTGTGCCAATGCCTGTACCGGCGAGCAAGGCCTCAGGGATGCCGCTGAGATGGCGGAGTTAGCCGCCGGAGGTATCGGAGTATCCTCTGAGGAGGTTCTGGTTGCCAGCACTGGGGTGATTGGTCTACCGTTACCGATGAAGCTCATCAGGGCTGGTATAGACCAGCTTGTTCTTTCTGGAGATGGCGGCCATGAGCTGGCAAGGGCGATAATGACCACTGATACCTTGCCTAAAGAAACGGCAGTAGCTGTCAGCGTTGATGGCAGCAAATTTATTATTGGTGGGGTTGCCAAAGGCTCAGGGATGATTCATCCCAATCTGGCTACACTGCTTTGTTTGTTGACTACCGATGCCACGGTAGATATAGGTTTTCTCCATTTGGCGCTGCGAAAGGCGGTGGATGTTTCCTTTAATATGGTTTCAATTGATGGTGATACCAGCCCTAATGATATGGTGCTGATAATGGCTAACGGACTGGCGGGGAATGAGCCTATTTTACAGGG
>DAOVUZ010000044.1 GCA_030632305.1 Dehalococcoidales bacterium
GGTGGGAATTTTTTCACCCGGCCTGACAACCATAATATCCCCTACTTTTACCTCTTCGATGTCTATCGCTTTCTCGCCACCATCCACCAAGATACGGGCGGTTTTGGCTCCCAATTGCAACAGCTTCTTGATTGCTTGAGAGGCCCGACCTTTAGCCCTGACCTCCAAGTACCGGCCAAGCAGGTGGAAGGTAACAATTGTCGTAGCCATTTCAATGAAGGTAGCCGCCGGCAAGATAAATACAGCCAAGCCCATTAAATAAGGTGGGACCGAACCAATGGAGATAAGGACATCCATATTAGCCCGGCCATGGCGGATCGCCCTCCAGGAAGCTCGATGGGTGGGCCAACCAAACAGAAATACTATGGGAAAGCCCAGGAGTGCAACTATCACATTGTATCCAGGAATCCCAATAACCATGAAATTGAGCATCATCAAGATCATCACTATAGCTTCAGGAATCAAAACTGAGATGAAAAGCCTTCTCGCCTTCTGGACTTTTATTATGTCTTCGTCAACCTTCCCCTCCTCTTTCTCACCCACTACCGCATAGCCTGCCGATTCCACCGCCCGCATGAAGTCAGCCATACTGGCCTCACCCTCTAAGTAATGAACGGCTGCCTTCTCAGTGGCTAAGTTGACATTGGCTGAGATTACCCCCGGCACCTTCGCCAGGGCCTTTTCAATGTTGGCGACACAGGAGGCACAGGTCATACCTCTCACGCTGAAGGTTATTTTCCCCACCGCTACGCCATAGCCCACATTCGAGATAGTATCCATCAATGCTTTGGTATCCACTTGGCTCGGGTCGTATTCGATGGATGCCTTTTCACTAGCTACATTAACATTGACCTCAGACACCCCCGGCAGCTTAGAAAGACCTTTCTCAATAGTATCTGCACAAGAAGCACAGGTCATGCCCGTCACCGGAAGGATTATCTTCTTTGCCATTGTTTTTCCCTCCTCACCCCTTGAGGTTTTTTAACCCCTATTCTCTGGTAAGGCTAGGACAAGTCGTTCTTGATTTGCTCAAACTCTTCTCTGGATATCTCTCCTCTGGCATAACGCCCTTTAGCCACATCCAGCGGATCATGCTTTGGAGCAGAGTCGCTTCGCCTCGTCAGTCTCATAATTCCCCAGATGATAAGGGCGATGAGCCCTCCCCAAAATATTAACATCCACAGCCCACCGCAGGCCGTCCACCATCCCATACCTATAGGCATATCCCACATGTAAAACATGCTATCACCTCCTTAAAGCAGCATAAAATAATTTACCATCAACCTCATTCATGACCTCGTCAGGCTAGGTCTTACCTAGCGACTAGGAGCTATTAGCTCCTAGTTTCGGCTTCTCCGGTTCTAAATCTCTTTATTTAGTATCTTCTGCTTAAGAGCTTCCCACTCACTCTTAGTCAGAACGCAGACGTTGTCCTTCTCGCCTATCTCGACATGTTCATCAGCTATCTTGACTACTGGACAACTTTGACAGGCACTGCATAAGCTCACAATTTTCATCTTTCTCACCTCCTTTTTAGAAAGAATCGTGGTCTCGCCAAATTTTATGCGTGAATATCTCTCTTTTGTAAAATCACCATCGGTATTACCGCTTCATGGCTTTCCGTATCGTTTCTATCAGCTCCTTAATGCAACCATCACCACGTTTTTCATGAATAGCATCAGCGACACAGCCCTCAATGTGACTCTCCAAGATGAGTAGCGAGACCTCGTCGGCAGCCGCCGCTAGGGCAGTTAACTGCTGAACGATGTCAATGCAGTAGCGACCCTCCTCAACCATCTGCTGAATACCCCTAGCCTGACCCTCAATTCTCTTCATCCTCGCCAGTAGAGAGTCCTTGTCTTTGGCGTATCGATATCGCCTAGTCGCTGTAGACATCCTATTTATCTCCCCTCTTTGCATGCTATAGATTCAATATACTATATACTACCATACAGTATCTTTTTTGTCAAGCTTTTATTAACTTAAAGTCAAAATACCATAATAGTGTTTGGGGGGAATATAAGTCTTTCTACAATCTAGGAAGACTTATATTTCTCAAGGGCATTGTAGAAAGCCCTCCAGAAGGGGTCAACTATAGGGTGCTCCAGCTTCCGCTCAGTGCCCTCGCTTACCAGAACCATTCCGTTCTCCTGCTCTGTCAATTCCCCTACAACAGAGGAAGCGATTCCCTTATGACCTAAGGTCTCCACCACTTCCCGGGCTTTGTGCTCGCGGCAGGCGATGATTAGTGTCCCCTCGCTAATGGAAGCATAAGGGTCAATGCCAAAATAGGAGCATATCTCCGTTACACAATCATCAACCACAATCTGTTCCTTGCCCACCCTCACCCCTAAACCAGCAGCTTGAGCTACTTCATACAAGCCACCCCATATCCCGCACTCAGTGGCATCATGCATGGCAGTAACCCCATCTTCTCTCACCCCAACGCTTACCGCGGTCATAGCATCCTCCACCACCGACATCTTATAGAATACCTGCTGCGCCCTCTGGCTAAAGCTAAGCCCAAATTCCCTCTCAATAAGCCAGGGGAACATAGTGGCGAAGATACCCGCTGCCTCGATAGCCGGTCCTTTGGTGATGATTATCTTATCCCCAGCCTTAGCCATCTTAGGGGTAACATATTCATCTTTCTCACCAACACCGATTATGGTAGCTCCACCCACCATAGGATAATGGCAATTCTCATATCTGGCAGTATGACCACAGATGACGGAGATTCCCAGTCGCTCACACTCCCGGTGCATGGTATCCCACATTATCTTCAGTTGCTCTTTGGTCATCTCCATGGGCAGGTTCAAATCTATGGATAGAAACCTGGGCTTTAGACCACAGGTCACGGCATCAGAGGCAATGATGTGAACAGCAAACCAGGCAGCCCTCTCCCAGCCATACTCGGGGACGATGAATACCGGGTCACAGGTAAATGAGACTGCCTTATTCCCGATTTCTGCTATTCCCACATCCACCCCGTGCTGGGGTCCAACCAGAACCTTTTCATTCTTAGCCCCCAGGCGGGGAAATATCAATTCGTTGAATATTTCAGGGGAGATTTTACCAATTTCAGGGATTTCATTTGCTTTTGGCAAGGTAGTCCTCAATAGCTGATTTAAGTGCTTCCTCAGCTAGAACCGAGCAATGCATCTTAATGGGGGGCAGCCCATCCAGGGCTTCAGCTACCGCCCGATTGGAGATTTCCAGTGCCTCATCTATGCTCTTCCCTTTTACCATTTCGGTAACCATAGAACTGGTGGCGATAGCGGCTCCACAGCCGAAGGTCTTGAATTTGGCGTCAACGATGGTGCTATCATTTACCTTGATGTAGAGCTCCATAATATCGCCGCACACCGGGTTCCCTACATGTCCGATGCCATCGGGATTTTCTATCTCTCCCACATTCCTCGGGTTCTTGAAGTGCTCCATCACCTTCTCACTATATAGTGACCAGACATCACGCATGTTCTCTTCTCCTATCAGTGGCTTTTCAAAAGCGGCGACATAGCTCTGAGCTTAGCTACAATCCGGGGTAGAATCTCCAAAACTCGCTCTATCTCCTCCTCGCCAGTCCACTTCCCCAGACTAAACCTTAAGGAGCCATGTGCCTGTTCCGGGGAGAGCCCCAGTGCCAGGAGCACATGGGATGGTTCAAGGCTTGATGAGCTGCAGGCGGAGCCGGTAGAAGCACAAATGCCCTCCAAGTCAAGATTCAGGAGCATTGACTCCCCTTCTACAAAATCAACACTCACATTGACATTGTTAGGTAGCCTCTTCAGGGGATGACCGTTCAAGCAGGTATGGTCAATCCGCTCCAGGAGGCCCTTAATGAGCTGATCACGAAGATAAGTCAGCCGCTCCGCTTCCTCACCCATCTCCTGCCGGGCAAGTTCTACCGCCTTGCCCAAGCCAACAATCCCGGGAATATTCTCGGTGCTTGCCCGCCGCCTTCGCTCCTGGTCACCTCCATGCATAAATGGGATTAGTTTGGTACCTTTTCTGATATACAGCGCTCCAACCCCCTTGGGACCGTAGAGCTTGTGTGCTGACATAGAGAGTAAATCCACCTCAAGCTCATTCACATCCACCGGGATGTGCCCCACCACTTGCACGGCATCAGTATGAAAATAGATCCCCGCATCCCTGGCAATTCTTCCTATCTCAGCTATCGGCTCTATGGTGCCCATTTCATTGTTAGCCTGCATTACCGAAATGAGGATGGTTTTATCAGTAATAGCCTTTTTGACATCGCCGGGGTCAATCAAGCCATACTCGTCTACCGGAAGGCAGGTTACCAGGAATCCCCTTCTCTCTAAAAACTTACATGTCTCTATCACCGCATGGTGCTCAATAGAGCCAGTAATGATGTGGTTCCCCTTAGACTCGTTGGCGAAAGCCACACCCTTCAGAGCAAAGTTATCTGCCTCGGTTCCGCCGCTGGTAAAGATAATTTCCTCACCCCGGGCACCAATAAGGTCGGCAACCTTGACCCTTGCTTCCTCTATAGCTCCTTTTGCCTCCTGCCCGTAGGAATGGATGCTGGAAGGGTTACCAAAGACATCAGTAAAATAGGGGAGCATTGCCTTCACCACCTCAGGGTGTGTTGGTGTGGTAGCAGAATAATCAAGGTATATCCTTTTCATCTCTCAGCCCTCCACAATATCTCCAATAACGGGATCGACCCTCACCCCCTTGCCAATCACCCAAGCGATGCCCTGCTCAATTTCTCTCTCTTCTCCCTCCAGCTCTAACACCACCCACCCCTTATCCTCGGATATATCAGCACGGCGAATATTGGTTACTATTTTGAACCGGTGACTGAGAGTGTAAATAATGGGCTCCCTGATTAACTCCTGAGGAAAGGTAAACATTACTTGTCTTTTGACCATCTTAGCCCCCTTTATCTTTGTCGGGATTAGTATAGCACAGGTGAAATATGAAGACCTTAAACTCGCGCACCGAGTACCTCTTCAAATGATTCTGGAGTAGGCTGGACAGTAAAGGGCTGAACAATATCGGCCACTGTTTCCTGTGTCCTGGGTCCTGCCCCGGTGATAAAAGCCACGGTAAGCTCGTTCTTTTTAATTACCCCCGAAGCTGCCAGCTTCTTGAGCCCGGCAATCACTACTCCACCTGCCGATTCAGCAAAGATACCCTCAGTTTGAGCCAGCAGCTTCACCCCGGTGATGAGTTCCTCATCGGTGACGGCACAGGCACCACCCCCCGACTGCCTGGCGACCCTCAACGCATAGTAGCCGTCAGCCGGGTTGCCGATGGCTATGGATTTGGCAATAGTATCTGGCTTTACGGGATGTACATGAAGGCTGCCGGCTTCAAAAGCGTTGACAATAGGTGAGCTGCCAGCAGCTTGAGTAAGATACATGTGGGTATTAACCGGTTCAATTAAACCCAGCATGGACAGTTCGTCCAGCCCCTGCCATATTCGGGTAAAGCTGAGCCCCGAGGCAGCGGGAGCCACCACACAGTCGGGTGCGCGCCACCCCAGTTGCTCAGCTACCTCATAACCTAAGGTCTTGCTCCCCTCGGCATAGTAGGGTCGGAGATTGATGTTGATGAAACCCCAGTTATGTCTTTCTACCAGCCGAGCGCAGAGGCGGTTGACATCGTCATAGCTTCCATCAACAGTAACCAGAACCGGGTTATAGATTGCTGCCCCTACCAGCTTACCCGATTCTACATTAGAGGGAACGAAA
>DAOVUZ010000019.1 GCA_030632305.1 Dehalococcoidales bacterium
ATGTATGAGCTTACCAACAAGTGGAATACTATCGCCGTAGTTTCCGATGGTACCCGGGTTCTTGGTCTAGGTGATATCGGTCCTGAGGGGGCGATGGCAGTGATGGAGGGTAAAGCGCTCCTCTTTAAATACCTGGGCGGAGTTGATGCCGTACCTATTTGCCTGGATACCAAAGACCCTGATGAGATAATTCAGGCAGTGAAGTGGCTTCAGCCATCCTTTGGCGGCATCAATCTGGAAGATATCTCCGCCCCTAAATGCTTCTATATTCTTGACACTCTACGCCAGGAAATGGGGATTCCCGTATGGCACGATGACCAGCAGGGGACAGCCACTGTTACCCTAGCCGGGCTAATCAATGCATTAAAGGTTGTCGGCAAGAAGAAGCAGCAGGTAAGCCTCGCCCTAATCGGGGTGGGGGCAGGCAATATAGCTATCACTAGGATGCTCTTTGCCGACGGTTTTAAACCGGAAAACGCCATCTTCGTCGATAGTAAAGCCACTCTACATACCGGCAGAACCGACCTCGAGGAAAAACAGAATGAGAATCCCTATAAATGGGAGCTGTGTCAGAGAACAAACCCAGAGAAGAGAACTGGCGGCATCGGTGAGGCTCTGAAAGGAGCCGATATCTGTATCTCGTTATCCAAATCAGGACCAGATACCATCAAGCCGGAGTGGGTGAAGGCTATGGCTAAAGATGCTATTGTCTTCATTTGCGCCAACCCTATTCCTGAAATCTGGCCCTGGGAAGCCAAGGAGGCCGGGGGCAGGATTGTGGCTACAGGCAGGTCAGATTTCCCTAACCAGGTGAATAACTCTATCAGTTTTCCCGCTATCTTCCGAGGTGCCCTAGATGTCAAAGCCAGAACCATCACTGATGAGATGTGCATTGCTGCCGCTTATGAGCTAGCTAAGTGTGCCGAGGACAGGGGGATAAGCGAGGACTATATTATCCCTACTATGGGAGAATGGGAGGTCTTTATCCGAGAAGCAGTAGTGGTAGGAATGAAGGCGATAGAACAAGGAGTGGCCCGGGAAAAACTAAGCCGTGACCAATTAACTAAACGAGCCGAAAAGATAATTAAAGAGGCAAGAGAAACTACTGCCCTGCTGATGAAGTCAGGATTAATACCACCTGTGCCAGAAGAGTAGCATAATTCAAACTTAGTCGGCGTGTTATGGTGCTACCTGCCACCTATAAGGAAAAGAGTAGAATCACTATGAGAGATATTGATACTAAGGGAATAACCAAAATAGTGTCTCATCTCTTTCAAGAGGCATGCTACCAGCTCCCTGATGATGTGATAACCTGTCTCAGGCAAGCGCGAGATAGAGAAGAATCACCTATCGGGTGCGAGGTGCTGGATAGGATACTGGAAAACGCAGAGGTATCGGTTAAGGAGAGAATCCCATTATGCCAGGATACTGGCGTAGCCGTGGTCTTTCTTGATCTGGGTCAAGAAGTTCACATTACTGGTGGTGACCTTTACACTGCCGTGAATGAAGGAGTACGCCAGGGATATAATGAAGGTTATTTACGCAAATCCATGGTGCTTCAGCCTTATTCTGCCAGGGTCAATACCAAGGACAATACGCCAGCTGTCATTCATACCGATATTGTCCCTGGTGACAGGCTCAAAATCACCGTAATGCCCAAAGGGGGCGGCGCTGAGAATATGACTCGTCTCGGTATGCTGACACCAGCGAGTAGCCGCCAGGGAGTTATAGACTTCGTGGTCAACACTGTTAATGAGGCCGGCGGTAATCCCTGCCCTCCAGTTATCGTTGGTGTGGGCATAGGAGGCACAGCAGAAAAGGCTTTAATGCTAGCCAAGAAAGCGCTACTACGCAAAGTGGGCGAGTCCAACCCGGATGCTGAGACTGCTGAACTGGAAAGGGAAATCTTGAAACGAACTAATAACCTAGGCATCGGACCAATGGGATATGGTGGCAGAATTACTGCCCTAGCCGTTCATGTTGAAGTTTTCCCTGCCCATATCGCTAGCCTGCCAGTAGCGGTTAACCTGCAATGTCACAGTGCTCGGCACAAAGAGGCCATGCTATGAAGGTTACTTATAAAGGGTAAATTAAGGGGATGAGGTTGACAAACAAGCTCCACATTACATCACCAATTGACGCTGAGACAATAGAAAAGCTGACGGCAGGCACCCAGGTTCTGATTTCCGGGGTCATCTATACCGCTCGCGATGCTGCCCACCAGCGTCTTATCCAAGCCCTGGACAAGAGCGAGAAGCTCCCTTTTAACCTCAAGGGACAAACTCTATATTATATGGGTCCTTCCCCAGCCAGGGCAGGGCAGGTTATTGGCTCAGCCGGACCTACTACCAGTGGCCGTATGGATAGCTACTCGCCCCGCCTGATAGCTGAGGGAATTAAAGGGATGATTGGCAAGGGTATGCGCTCACCGGCGGTGAAGGAGGCTATGGAAAAACACAAAGCAGTATATTTCGCTGCTATAGGTGGTGCCGGCGCTCTCATCTCCAAGAGCATCAAGAAATCAGAAGTAATAGCCTACGAGGAGTTTGGAGCCGGGGCAATTCGCCGTCTAGAAGTAGAAGATTTCCCAGCTACGGTGGTAAACGATATTTACGGTGGCGACCTTTACCAGGAGGGAAAAACTAAATACGTGATAGAGTAGAAGGGCATCAATGAACCAATATGACTATATTATAGTTGGCAGTGGTATTGCCGGGCTCTATACCGCCTTGCTGGCAAAAGAGCAGGGAAGCGTGCTCATTATAACCAAGGGCAGTATTGACGACTGCAATACCAAATATGCCCAAGGGGGTATAGCTGCCGCTATAGGCAGGAATGATTCTCCAGAGCTTCACTTCAAGGATACCATAGCCGCTGGAGACGGCTTGTGCGATGAACAGGCAGTGCGTATCCTGGTAAAAGAAGCTCCTGACTGCATTACTAACCTGGTCAATTTTGGTGTCCCCTTTGATACCCTTGACGGAGAGATTGCCCTCACCATGGAGGCGGCTCACAATGTGCCCCGTATCCTGCATGCTGGAGGTGATGCCACTGGCAAACACATTGAAGTCACGCTAGGGAACCGGGTACGCTCATCTAAAATCCAGGTGCTGGAAGACTGCCTGGCTACCGAGCTTCTAGTAGAAAAGGAAAGGGTTAGCGGAATAAAAGCCCTTGATTGCCGCACCGGCTCCATTGAGGAATTTGATTGCCGCTTCCTGATTCTAGCTACCGGTGGCGCCGGACAGTTATTCAAGTTCAATACTAACTCCGATATAGCCACCGGTGACGGCATAGCCCTAGCTTTCAGAGCCGGGGCCGAGATTATTGACATGGAATTTTTTCAGTTCCACCCTACTGCTCTGCGTCTGCCCGGAGTAACCCCGTTTCTTATATCGGAAGCGGTCAGGGGTGAGGGAGGAGTACTGCTCAATGTAGACGGCCACCATTTCATGCCTGATTATACACCCAAGGCTGACCTAGCCCCACGGGATATAGTAGCTCGCAGTACCCTAGACGAGATGGAAAAAACAGGCTCAGACAGGGTCTTCATTGATGTCACCCATTTACCACCCTATATCATCACCACCCGGTTTCCTCATATCTACCGCTTCTGTCTGGACCATGGTCTAGACATTACCAAAGGTCTGATACCAGTAGCACCAGCGGCTCACTATATGATGGGCGGCGTCAAGACCAATATCTGGGGGGAAACTAATATCACTGGATTATTCGCTGTTGGTGAAACCGCCTGCACTGGCGTCCATGGAGCCAACCGGTTAGCCTCAAACTCACTGCTTGAAGCAGTCGTATTCAGCAACAGAGTCGTCAACAGAACCACCAGGGAGACTGAGATATCCAGCACCAGCCAAGGCACAGAAGTTTACCACCTGCTGAGCCAGAGGCGAGTTTCTGAGATTGTGCCTGCACCCAGCCTATCTGTCTTACAACAACTGCACTGGGATAAAGTAGGCATCATACGCAACCAAGAAAGCCTAACCCAAGCCGCCAATATCTTAGCTACCTGGCAGAAGTCCTTGCCCCAGTCTGCAGACCGCCCCTCCCACGAGTTAAGCAACCTGATATTGAGCGGTCAATTAATAACCGAGGCTGCCCTTCTTAGAGAAGAGAGCCGTGGAGCTCATTTCCGCTCCGATTTCCCCCACAGTTCACCCCAATGGCAACGCCATATTACACTGGTAAAGTGATAAAGACAGGCTTCGCTTGAGGCAAAACTAATCGGGGTGAGAGGACTTGAACCTCCGACCTCAGCGTCCCAAACGCTTAATTTTGAAGCTAAAGGGATTAACAAAGCAAATCTAGCCAAGCTCTCAAACTGGTATCTCACAGATAGAATCAACACGAAGGGATTAACACACTTTAGCCAGATTACAATTGAGAGGCACTTCAGGCAATTACTTCAGGACTTTGATACTCTACCAAACTCACTGCAACTGAGCGAATGGCTGGGTAACCATTCACCTGGTGCTAGGAAGAGGCTCTTTGAAACCTTCCGTGCTTTTGGTAGGTGGTTAGAAAAGAAAAAGGTCATGCGTAATCCCTGGTCTGATATTGATATTCCCAAAGTACCAGTCCCGCTACTCAAAGCACCTTCACCCAAGAATGTCATGGAGCTTTTTGCCTATCTTGATAACCATTACCCACCTGAGTTAGCACTACGCAATAAAACTATTATTGCTGTGTTTGTGGAATCAGGTCTGAGACTTTTTGAGCTAAGCTCCATTGAGCCAAAAGATATTAATTGGTCTGAACGGACTATCCGAGTTTGGGGTAAGGGATGGAAAGAAGGCAAAGCACCATTCGGTCAAACATCCGAATCTTTACTGAAAGAATGGCTATCTCAGTATAACCCGAATGGTGGCAATATTTGGGGTATTGATAGGGCTGGTATCCAAGTGATGTTAAAGAGGTTACATCAGGCTACTGGTATTACTTGCAATCCCCACAGCTTTAGGCGTGCCTTTGCCTCTATTCTACTTAAATCGGGTACTGATAGTCTGGACATTAAGCGGTTGGGAAGGTGGCAGAATTTGCAAATGGTAGACCGCTATACAAGGTCAGTACAATTTGAAGATAGTCTGAGACACTACAGAAGCCCATTGGAGTAGGGCTATTCCGATTCAATAGCCTTACCTATCTACTCTTATACGCTATTGATATGGGGGGTATCCCCCAGGGCACTGGTACTATCCGAAGCCAGACTACCGATAGTTAGTTTCGTAGAGGAATCTCTTGGAGGGCAAAATATGTGTAGCTACAGTTAAGAACTATGTAGTAATTTGATCATTATATGAAGTAAATCAGTGTTAGTAATAATGCCCATTAAATTGCCCCCGTCGCCAACTACTGGGAAAGTCCCGATTTTATACTTCTCACTTAAGATAGCTACTTCTTCTATCGTGTTATCTGGCTTGACGGTAATAACATCGGTTATCATCACATCCCTCACCTTCATCTTAGACAGTTGATAGTGAAATCCCCAAATAGTGAGCGGTACCACTGATTCTGGTATTGCCTCCCTCATTCCATGCCGTGTTACTAGTCCTACCAACTTTCCATTATCAACGACTGGCAGACGGCGGATATGTTTTTGGTGCATAGTCATAAGAGCATCGCCCAACAGAGTTTCAGGTGTTACTGTGATAACTGCTTTTTTCATAAAATCACGAACATACATAGTTCTCCTTCCACAACAGCTTATAATCCAAGGATTGCATTCTGACTGGTAAATATGTATCTAGTATAGGTATGTTAAACAACTGGTTACCCGCTGTCAAGGGCTCTAGAAAACCCAAAACAGTATCAGGAGAGCATATACCTCAGTTTATAACATGCTGTAAGAACTACGAGGGTTAACCATTGCCGTTCTAGTGCTCTATTACTACTGCCTTATTTGAAGAGGGAATACATGAGAGCCAAGAGACAGGGATTAACAGGGATTAACATAGATTTGAATATCGGGGTGAGAGGACTTGAACCTCCGACCTCAGCGTCCCAAACGCTGCGCGCTAACCAACTGCGCCACACCCCGGCGGCTGAAGTATAGCAAAGCACCCACCACCGGTCAAGCTAGGGGCTAGCTGGGTCTTAGTCTCAAGAAGAAAAGATGAGGGCACAGGAACCATAACCTGGACAAATATCTGAAGGCTCAGGGGGGTTAGCCCACTCCCAGTGGTTTAACCACTGTGTTCAGGCTACTTTTTCCATAAGTTTGGCGTATTCCTTATCCACCCTTTGTTGAATCTGCTTTACTGTTTCCTCAGATAGATGCCTTAACCTTCCCTGTAACTTCAGGTAGTCAATAACCGGTCTGCGTTGGGGCAAATCAAGGCTCAATTTATATTTGCCATTCTCTATTTCATAGAGAGGGAATATCCCTGTCTCCACAGCCAGGCTACCTATCCTGACAGTTAAGTCGGTAGCAGACCTCCAACCAGTGGGGCAAACCGACAGGATATGAATGTAAGCCGGACCTTTAGTCGCTACTCCCTTCGCTACCTTATCCATCAAATCAAAGGGATAACTGGGGGAGGCGGTAGCTACATAAGGGATGTCATGAGCAGCAACAATAGCCGGCATGTTCTTCTTCCAGGTAACCTGCCCTATGCTCACCTTGCCAGCGGGGGACGTAGTGGTAGAAGCACCAAAAGGGGTAGCTGAAGACCGTTGTATCCCGGTATTCATATAGGCTTCATTGTCAAAGCAAATATAGAGGAAATTATGTCCCCTCTCCAATGCTCCAGATAGTGCCTGAAGCCCGATATCACAGGTTCCGCCATCGCCAGCCATAACTATGACATCAATATCCTGTGCCGGTCTTTTGCCTTTCCTCATCATAACTTTCAAACCAGCCTCTACACCCGAAGCTACCGCTGCCGAATTCTCAAACAGGGTATGAATCCAGGGAAGGCACCAGGAAGTATAAGGAATAAGTGAAGTACTAATTTCTGTACAGCCGGTGGGGGAGACGATTATTGAATTCCGCCCCAGTGCTTTACAAGCCAGTCTTACCGCTAGAGCCTCACCACAGCCTATACAAAACCGATGACCAGAGGCGAGGTATTCCTCTTTAGTTACCAGTTGAGGAGCCTGAACCGCATACTTCTCCCTTATTCTCCTAGGTACCACTCGAGGGATATAAATAGCATTCTTCTCCATCATTCCCTCACCCCATACATTTCATATTCCTGCTTACTTCCTGTCTGTGATATTTCTATACCTCTATTAATTATCTGCTCAAACCCATCGGGGGTAATATCCCTGCCTCCCAAACCACCAACGAAGCTGATTACCTTTGGCTTCTTGTCTTCATTATATAAGGCTGCCTTAATCTCAGAACAAACTGGTCCGGCAGGTCCGCCAAAGGAAAGGGCTCTATCCAGTATAATTAGAACCTCTGCTTTGCTAACTGCCTGGCGGATTTCGGCAAAGGGGAAGGGCCGCCATAAGCGAAGATTTACCAGCCCGACATTTCTACACTCGTTTCTCATTTTATCTATAGCTACTGTTGCCGTTTCGCCAAAGCTACCCATGGTTAATAAGAGCACCGTGGCATCTTCAGCGCGGTAGCAGTCTACAGGAGAGTAATGACGCTGGAAAATGTTACCAAACTCATCCCAGCACTGGAGGATTACCTCTTTAGCCGCAGTTAAATTTACTTCCTGTGCCTTCTTTGTTTCTGAATATATGAAGGGCGGGGCAAAGGCTCCCATAGTTACCGGTTTATCCGGATTTAGAGGCAAGAGGTGCTGATACGGAGGGATAAATTTGTCAACCTCATCCTGCTCTGGCATATATATAGGCTCAATCATGTGTGACAGAAGGAATCCATCCAGGTAAACTATTACCGGAAGCAAAACTCTCTGGTCTTCAGCAATACGGAAGGCGCATAGCACCTCATCAATAACCTCCTGACCATTTTCAGCAAATATTTGAATCCAACCAGTATCACGAATTGCCATAGCATCAGAGTGGTCACACCAAACGCTTAATGGTGCTGATAAAGCCCGGTTAGCTACTGTCATAACTACCGGTAGCCGCATGGACGAGGCAACATACAGGACTTCATGCATTAACTCCAGCCCCTGACCAGCGGTAGCAGTAAATGTCCTCGCCCCTACTGCTGATGCTCCGAGGCAAGCACTCATTGCTGAATGTTCTGATTCAACAGGAATATAGGCGGCATCCAATTCGCCATCTGCCACCAGCTGAGCCAAGTGCTCCACAATATGAGTCTGCGGGGTAATGGGATAGGCCGCCACCACATCAACATTAGCCATTTTGACTGCTTCAGCAATCGCCTGTGAGACCTCTATTCCCACCCTTTTTGCCATCATTCCTCCTGTTCCATAGTTATTGCTTGCGTCGGGCACTCACAGGCACAAGTACCACACCCCTTGCAGTAAAATAGATTGGACTCAAAATATCCCTCAGCATTCTGCGTAATGCACCCCTCAGGGCAAAAAATGTAGCAAATCCCACATCTTATGCATTTCTTACGATTGAGGCTCGGTCTTTGTGACCTCCAGTCGCCGGTTTGATACTGGCTGGCACTACCTGGCTCGGTCACTATCGAGCCAATTTCTACATCCTTCCAGGTCATCTTATCCCCAGGTTTAGTCAATTGCCCTACTCCTTTATTGAAGTTTCCTCGTAGGCTCGTTTCATAGCATTGATATTTTTCTCGGCTAAGTGCCCAAACCGCTGTTCTAGCGGCTCCAACAAAGACTCTAATTTAACCACTCCAGTGGCTTTTATCAGAGCACCAACCATAGTGGTATTGGTAATTGGCACCCCCAATAGCTCTCGAGCAATCCTGGTAGCATCAATTGTGGCTAGCCGCCATTTAGCCCCAAGCTCAGATTCAATATCCTGAGGTGGTCTTTTAGTATTAATTATCAGCACCCCGTTTTCCTTAAGCCCAGAAGTAACATCCACAATGCGTAATAGACCGGGGTCAAGCACCACCACCACATCAGGTTGAGCTATTTCTGCCCTTACCTTGATAGGTTGTTCACTGCTTATTCTGACAAAGGCTAAAACTGGTGCCCCTCTCCTTTCCGGACCA
>DAOVUZ010000014.1 GCA_030632305.1 Dehalococcoidales bacterium
GGCAGACTGGAGCATGCCATGACCAGCTATGAATTGCTGATGACGGACTCGCCACAGGAAGCACATACCCTGACTATGTGGCTGGAAGAGAAAAACGCTGAACGGCAAAGACTAACTGATAAAGTGCTAGCTAAAGCCAGGGAGCAAGTATTAGCCCAGGGGATTTCACCACTCCTAATAGCCAGCGATAGCGACTATCCCGCTGGCATCACCGGGCTGGTAGCCGGCAAGCTATCAGGCGAATTTTATCGCCCGGCTATTGTTATCAAAACCGGTGAACTGGTAAGTAGCGGTAGCTGCCGCAGCATCCCCGAGTTTAATATTATCCTTGCCCTGAATCAGTGTCGCCACCTACTATCTCACTTCGGCGGTCACCCCCGGGCAGCCGGTTTTACCCTGCCGACCGGGAACCTGGCTCGCTTACGACAAGAGCTGTTACCGCTCGCCGCTACCCAACTAGCCGGGGTTGACCTTCGCCCTCACCTTGATATTGATGCTGAGGTTACCCTGACTGACCTCACCGGGGATACCTTTCAAACAATTCAACAGCTAGCTCCCTTTGGGCAGGGTAATCCACCTCCCACCTTCCTCAGCCGCCGGGTAGAGGTTATTGACTGCCGCACAATAGGCGGTAATGGAGTGCACTTGAGAATTAAACTGAAGCAGGGCGGGGCTGTGTGGGACGGGGTCGGTTTCGGAATGGGTAACTACCTGTCTGAGGCATCATCACCCCTGGACATTGTCTACAACCTGGAAATAGACCGCTGGGGTGGAGAGGAGAGACTGCGGCTCAATATTCTTGACTTCGCCCCCAGTCGATAGTCCGGCCACCTCAGCGACGAGGTTATCGCCAGGATTGAAGAAAGAATAGGTTCAGAGAATATATACCGCACCGATAGGCACGAAACTATAGAATTCATCATCGATGGGGAAAGGCTGTGGGTGAAGGTAGAGAGGTAGATTAATAGCAGTGCCAAAACTAATACTAAATAACTTTTTACCCAAACATGATTTCTGCTTAAGCATTAGTCAATTCAGGCACAATCATAGTGAAAATGCGAACTAGTATCAATGGGGCTGGAGCGCATTAAAAGTACTCAAATCGGCTGGCCTTATACCTGTTATTAACAGACAATGGCTAGTCATTATAGCTACTGGTTTTTTAATCTTTTACCCCCTATAGGGGAACCACACCTGGTATTATCTGCTATTGGCGCCGCAGAAGAAAGGCTTAAGTCTTTCTATTCACGACCAGCGCGACCAAAAGCAATAGAGGCCAGAAATAAAATCGCACTCAGCCCGAACCAGAACACCCAGGTAAGCTCGTCAGTGAATAGCGGCATTACTCCCACAGCGGTGATAATACCTATCAAGGCACAGATCCAACCAAGAGCATTGAAAATCAAGGCTAATACTCCCACAATAGAACCCCCTTCTTATTTATTAGATGAGCCATCTTTTTCTAATCTCCCTTTCCTAGGCAAAGTGTATTAGAACACACTTTGCTTTATTTTATACCATAGTTACTATATAATCAAAAAACACACAAAACTAACTCATCTTATAGGTGATAATAGCATGAAATTGACAAATAATCTATACTTTTACCCTGAAAAAGGGACGTTAGACTGCAATACCTATGTGATTAGGGGGAACCCAAGCATTATCATAGACCCCGGCTCTGCCCAATTCGTACCAGCACTGATACATGATTTGCACCAAGACGGTATTGAACCTGAGGATATTGATGTTATCACTAATACCCACCTCCATGGCGACCATTGCTGGGCAAACGAAGCCTTCAAGGAACTCTCCGGAGCCAAAATCTTGTGCCACCAGCTCCACCAAAAGTCCTATGATATAACCGTTATTAAGACAACAAAATTCTTTGGTCTTAAAGCCGTAGAGTTTAACCAGGACGGCTATCTGGATAATAACAAGTTAAGTACTGGAGATATGGAATTCGAGCTTATCCACTCCCCGGGGCACTCCCCTGACAGCATCTGCTTCTACTGTAAACAGGAGGGAATTCTGATTTGTGGAGATGTCATTTTCAATAAAAACACAGGCAGGGTTGACCTCCCCGGTGGTAGCGCTGACGAGCTTAAGCAGTCTATCGACAAGCTATCACACCTGGAAATTGAGTACCTGCTTCCCGGCCATATGGATATTATAACCAGCGCCGAAAAAGTAAAGAGCAACTTTGAATTCATTAAGAAACATATCCTTAACTGGCTATGAAGAAAAATAATGATAGACGGGGGAAAGAGTCATGGCTGGTTTGGAACAAGAAGTCGGAAACCTACTCCGCCAGAAAGGGCTAACTTTAGGGATAGTTGAATCAGCCACCGGCGGGCTAATATCCCACCTGATAACCAATGTCCCCGGTAGCTCAGACTACTATAAGGGATCGGTTACCGCTTATAGCAATGAGGTTAAGATTAAGATAGTCGGGGTAAAAGAGGATACTATCAATAGATATGGTGCCGTGAGCCCCGAGGTGGCTGAGGAGATGGCACTGGGGGGCAGAAGAACATTAGCCTCAGATATATGTCTGGCCGATACTGGTATTGCTGGACCCGCTGGTGCTACTCCGGGAAAACCAGTGGGGCTATTCTACTTAGGATTGTCCCGTCAGGCTGGAACCCATAGCCAGAAACACAACTTCCACGGAAACCGTGAGCAAAACAAGCACAGTGCTGCAGAGGCAGCCCTAGGCTGGCTAAAAGAATACCTGACGAGCCTGAAATAAAGACCATTCACTTCATTAGGGAAAGAGTGAAGGGGGTGAGGTAGATAAGTAGCCTCCAGAAGAAAAAGGTGGTTACCTGCTTTCTTGAATCTGATGGTGAGATACTGCTTTTACGCCGCAGCGGACAGGTCGGCAGCTATCAGGGAAGATGGGCGGGGGTTAGCGGCTATATAGAGACGACCGCTGATGAGCAGGCACTAACCGAGATAGAAGAGGAAACCAGCCTAGCCGGGGAAGACCTTAAACTAATTAGAAAGGGCAGACCCTTAGTGGTTAAAGATGACAAGCTCGGGGTTAAATGGGTGGTTCACCCCTATCTGTTTCACATAAAGGACCGGGACAAAATCAAAATTGACTGGGAACATAAAGAGGCAAGGTGGATACAGCCCAGGGATATAGATAACTTTGAAACCGTGCCCAAGCTCAAGGAAACGCTAGCCCGGGTATACAAGAGCTAGCTATCTTTAACTGATTGCTTTTGCATATAGCTAATAACCTCTCCTGGCGCAAGCAATCCGTTCTCAGTAACTATTCCGGTAATCAGCTCCAGAGGGGTAATATCAAAGTGGGGGTTTTTAACCCTGACCTCAGTCGGTAGTCTCCCCGGTTCAATCACCTCAGACGGCTCTTTCTCCTCTAAATCAACCTCACCACCGCTCACCCTGGGGTCAAACTTGAGTGTCTCACACAATACATAAAAGGGGATGTTGGCTTTTTTACCAGCTAAGGCTAGCTGATAAGTGCCAACACTATTAACCACCATGCCGTCAGCACATATCCTGTCGGTACCGACCACGACCTTGTTCACTGTTGATAGGTAAAGCCCTATGGCGGTATCATCAATAAAGGTAATTGTCATTCCATAAAGCCCAAGCTCCCGGGCAGTCATCTCTCCACTGCCACCCGGACCCGAACGGGTAGTAATCACTTCAACATTACCGTGCTCAGCAAAGGCTGCCTTTAGCATCGCCACCACCGTTGAGCTATAGCTATGAGTCATTATTTTATCGCCATCAGCAATTAGCTCAGAGCCATATTGGGCAATCTGGGCGATAGCCCGTAATGAATCGCCAACTACTTCGTCAACCTTGGAAATAGCGAAGTGCCTGACTGAATCCAGCTCCATTTCCACAACCTTTCCCGACATTGCATCAAGTAAACGAGCAACGATGTTAAACACCGGTGCCATCGCAGGACGGGCTGACATTAACCTCTGCCCAATCTCTTTCTGCTCCTGCCAAAACTCATCAGTGCTCTTTGTCTGGCTGCGCTCAGCAGCAACCTTTAGTACACTCGCCGCCTGCCTGGCTAACTGGCTGGCACCATGAGTCTTGTCATTCTTAATTCCATCTATCAGGCTAATAACTTCAGGACTGATGTTCATAGCAACCATTATACCAGCACTAGAAATGAGGGGCAAAGCTCACCACCCAGTGGAGCGTTTAAGAGGGGCTTCGCCCCTCTTTTTTAATATCCCCTCCCCCTCTCCTTTCAAGGAGAGGGGGATTAAGGAGGTGAGGTAGATTAGATTGCTCTTATCACTTATCAATGCTATACTCAAAGATACACTGTAATAGGAGGATTTTAGGTGAAACGAGCTGATGGTCGTGCCTGGGATGAGCTACGACCGATAAAAATAATACCCGGCTTCCAGAGCTTTGCTGAGGGCTCAGCCCTAATAGAACTGGGGGAGACCCGGGTGCTGTGCTCGGTTAGCATAGAGGAAAGAGTACCCCCCTTCCTCAGAGGCGAAGGCACTGGCTGGGTTACTGCTGAATATTCTATGCTCCCCCGTGCCACTTCCACCCGCACCCCCCGTGATTCCTCACTGGGCAGGGTTGCCGGCAGAAGCCAGGAAATTCAACGCCTCATTGGACGCTCATTGCGAGCGGTAACCGACCTCGCTGCCCTGGGGGAGAGAACCTTAATCATAGATTGTGATGTGCTCCAGGCAGATGGCGGTACCAGAACAGCAGCTATCACCGGCGCCTACGTAGCCCTACATCAAGCCCTGCAAACCCTGGCAAACATGGGAATAATATCATCCATACCCCTGAAGAGTGCCGTAGCTGCCACCAGTGTTGGCGTCGTGCATAGTTATGCGCTATTAGACCTGTGCTACGATGAAGACTGCAATGCTGAGGTTGATTTCAATGTGGTAATGACCAATCAGGGTAAATTTGTTGAGGTTCAGGGCACTGCTGAAGCTAAGCCATTCTCCAAGGAGACCATTGATTCTTTACTTTCCTTGGGCGAAAATGGTATCGAGCAACTATTTAAAATTCAGCAGGCTACCCTGGAAACAGTAACACTAAAATAAATAAGGTGGGAAATCCCCAAATTGCAAGTTTAAAGGAGGAAAAATGAAAGCAAAGCTAATCCTAGTGGGGGCTATGGTTGCCATCTTGCTATCCATCTATGCCTGTTCCCCAGCCGCCATAGATGTTTCCTATGACGATTTTATGAACCTCCAACATATTAGCCAGGAAACAGAAGTCGCTATTGACGACTCATTTACAGTAACTTTGGGTTCTAATCCGGCGTCAACAGGCTTTCAGTGGTCAGAGTCGGCACAAATTAGTGACCAAACTATATTACAGCAGACAGCTTACGAACTTGTGCCTCCAACAAACGGCCTCCTCCTTGCACCTGGGACTCCCGGCAAAGAAGTATGGACTTTCCAGGCACTCAGGGAAGGTGAGTGCACCATATCTATGGAATATAGCCGACCTTGGGAGGAGGACGAGGAAGCAGCCTGGACATTTAACCTGGCCGTTACTGTCAAATAGAGCCCACAGAGATAACAAAATATAGATAGAATAACCCGCTATGCTAGGATAGAAACCAAGGCTTAGTCGCTTAAGCCCTTACCTGCCCGCTACCAAAGATAATCCACTTGTAGCTGGTTAGTTCTCTCACCCCTAATGGACCGCGGGCATGAAACTTCTGGGTGCTAATGCCCACTTCAGCCCCCAACCCAAACTGACCGCCATCGGTGAACCGGGTACTGGCATTAACATAGACACAGGCAGCATCCACCTCATTAAGAAATCGCATGGCGGCTTGATATTCCTCGGTGATAATAGCCTCGGAATGCCCTGAGCCATAATGGTCAATATGCTCCAGCGCCTCATCCAGAGAATCCACCACCTTAACCGCTGCCACCAGTGACAGAAACTCCTTGCCCCAGTCCTCATCTGTAGCCGGGACTAGCTTGAAAGCAGGATAAGATTTAAGGATAGCCAGTGCCCGCTCATCACAGTGCATCTCCACCCCAGCCTTTGCCCACTCAGCCGCCACCAGGGGCAGGTAGCGTGGGGCAATATCAGTATGAACCAGCAGGCTATCCAGGGCATTACACACCGTGGGTCGTTGCACCTTGGCATTAAAAGCAATAGCCACTGCCCTATCCACATCGGCACTCCGGTCAATATAGGTATGACAGACTCCAACCCCACCACTAACCACCGGCATGGTGGCATTCTCCGAGATAAACTTTATCAGTTCGGCTCCACCCCGGGGGATAATCAGGTCAATAATGCCCCCCATCCTGAGCATTTGACTGACCAGACTTCGGTCGGTAGATTCAATAAACTGGACTGCCCCATCAGGCATTCCAGCTCTTTTACCAGCATCCTGAACCACTCTGGCCAGGGCACTATTGGAGCGCACTGCCTCCTTGCCCCCCCTGAGGATAATGGCATTACCTGCCTTCAGACAAAGCACCGAAATATCTATAGTAACATTGGGTCGGCTCTCATAGATAGCACCAATTACCCCCAGTGGCACCCGTTTCCTGCCTATCTGTAATCCATTGGGCAGGGTGCGCATATCAAATACCTCTCCCACCGGGTCGGGGAGAGCCGCCACCGCCAGCACATCCTGAGCGATAGCCTCAAGCCGTTCCGGTGATAGCATCAGGCGATCAAGCATAGCCACACTCATGCCTGAGTTATGAGCCTCATGGTAATCAATTTTATTGGCCGCCAGTATCTCGTCCTTCTTAGCCAGCAGGTCATCGGCAATATTATGTAAAGCCTTATTCTTGACCTCGGTAGAAAGGTAAGCCATACGGCGAGATGCCGCCTTCGCCGCCTTACCCTTTACCTCCAGTTCTTCAATAGCTGATTTCATAGTTTTACCTCCTTTTTATAAGGTAACCCTATCCCCTTTTATCCCCCTCCCCTTGCCATGATACCAAACCATGCTTTTGCTCACTATTCAAACGGGCTGAAACCGGTAACATGATACACATAGCAGGGTGGAATTCCACTCACTGCCCGGTTAACCCTCTTTTTGAGATAGCACCCGCTTCTACGCTTATCCTCCAGCTCAATTATATACCTGTCGCCCTCACTAAGGGGAGAAGAACCTACAAGGCTGATTTCTCCCCACCAATTTGTTGCTGCTTCGTGATAGAACAACTGGTAGTCAACATTAGCTATAAACTGGTCATCACTGAATCTATAGAGCTTGCCTGTGTCCACTTTATTTCTCCTAAAGAACAGCTAAATTATTTCGGTGCACGACCTCGGAGCCGTAGTCATAGCCGAGGAGGGAGGCAATTTTTCTGGAGTGTGCCCCTTTAATAGCCTCAATATCAGCCGAGCTATAGTTGGCTATGCCACAGCCCAGGCGAACGCCATCAGGGTCATAAATATTAACTATGTCACCACGCTGAAACTTACCTTCAACCTGCTTGATGCCAGCAGCCAGCAGGCTCCGCTTCTGCTTCCTCAACGCCAGGGCAGCCCCGGAATCTACCACCAGCTTCCCCCTGGTGGAAAGACCACTGAGCATCCACCGCTTACGGCTCTCCAGCTTGCTGGTAGTTGGCACAAAATGGGTGCCCACCGCTTTACCCGCTACCAGCCGCAAAATAATATCCGGCTCCCTCCCGTCAGCGATAACTACAGTTACCCCGGAGGCAGTAGCCAGCTTGGCTGCCTCTATCTTGGTAACCATACCTCCGGTGCCAAGACCGCCGGGTGTTTCCGCCGCCACACGCTCAATCTCTGAATCTATCGCCTCCACCTGTGAAATAAGGCGGGCATCAGGGTCACGGTGCGGGTCAGCCGCATATAGCCCGGCAGTATCAGTCAGAATTAGCAGCAGGTCAGCATCAATCAGATTAGCCACCATAGCTGACAGGTTATCATTATCACCGAATTTAGCCTCCTGAATCTCATCTACCGCCACCACATCATTCTCATTGACAATGCATAACACCCGAAGCTCCAGTAACGCCAGAAGAGTATTGCGGGCATTTAGATAACCGGCACGGTCGGAAAGGTCAGACTTGGTAAGTAAAGCCTGGGCCACAGTAATATTATATTGACTGAATAGTTGCTCATAGACCTGCATCAGGCGATTTTGTCCCACTGAAGCCAATACCTGCTTGAAGGGAATACCCCTAAGCTCCCTGGTCAACCCGAGCTTATACCTGCCCAGGGCTATTGCTCCCGAAGAAACGGCTATAAGCTCCAGCCCCTGCTTATGCAGTTGTGCTACCTGACCAACCAGGCTCGACATTATATCCTGATTCAGGTGGCCGCTACCGCCAGTGAGCAAGCTGGTGCCAAACTTAGCCACTATTCGGCGATATGGCAAAGCTGGGGAGTTAAGATTAGATTTTCTATCTTTACCCATTTACGCCAACCTAGATAAATTTGCTCCATTATAGCAAGCCGGGGCAAATTTTACTATAAAGGGACTTTGCCCCCCTAAACCTCTAAACTTGTTGTGCCACTACCGCTATGATAAAATTCTGCCGGAGGGCTAGGCCGTTTCGGCTAGCCCTATAGGTGTTTGGTGAAGAAAATGCAGTTAGACCTGACTCAACTATTACATCTCGTTAAGGAGATGCCCGCCTATCGCCAGCTTGCCGACGAGCTAAAACGGCAGAATGGCAACACTAGGGTAGTGGTGCTCGACGCCGCCAAACCCTACCTCGTCGCTGCTTTATATCAAAGCCTCCGACTACCTATGCTAGTAGTTACCGCCCAGCCAGAAAACGGCAAAAAACTCTATGAACAACTCCTAACCTGGTGTGCTTCTAGCCGACTAAGGTTCTTCCCTGAGCCCGATGCCCTTCCTTACCAGCGCATTACCTCCGATGCTTCCACCGAGCTGGAAAGAATTCAGGCGCTCTCGGCTCTAGCCAAGATAGATAGAGACCAAAATCCCCCGCTAATCGTCGCCTCCGCCCCGGCATTCATGCACAAGATAACTCCGTATAGAGATCTCACTTCCACCAGCCACACCATAAAGGCGGGAATGGATATTGAACCGTTCAAGCTACTGAGCAAGTGGGAAGCTATGGGCTACCGGGTAGAAAATATAGTGGAGTTGCCAGGCACTATAAGCCATCGGGGTGGCATTATAGATATTTACCCCCCCACCACCGACCTGCCAGTCAGGCTCGAATTCTTCGGTAACACTATAGATAGCATCCGACTCTTCGACCCGGCAACTCAGCGCTCACAAACAGCCGTGTCCGAAGTAGCTATCGGCCCTGCCACAGAGCTGCTAACTCCCTGGTTAAGCAACAAACTTGAGTTAGAGCCAGTCCTTAGCAGCATCGACCTGTCTGGCTGCACCACCGAGGTGAGTCAACAGCTCAAACAGGAACTGGCTATGCTGCTTGATAAGCAGAGACCCCACAATATGCAGTTTTATGCACCGCTGTTTAATAAAGACAGCATCCTGAGTTACCTGTCCCCGGATGGTCTTCTGGTGCTCGATGAATCACTGAATATCAAGCTAGCTGTGGATGACCTGGATGCCAAAGCTAATGAGTTGCGCACCGAGAAGTTAGAATCGGGAGAGTTGCCCCATAATTTCCCCCGACCATACTTCACCTGGAAAGAGCTGGAGCCAGGAATAGAAAACAGGCGGTGCCTGATGCTTACCGCCTGGGGTATTGCCGACAATGAACAATCATACAAGTTAAACTTCATTCCCACCCCCGAATACGCCGGACAGCTACCGGCATTCATCAAAAAGGCTAAACAGCTCTTAAGCCAGAAACAAAGGCTTATCCTTATCAGCCACCAGGCAAGCCGCTTATCCGAGCTACTTGACGAAGAAGACATCATTGCCCCACCCCTCACTGAAATCAAGCAAATACCTGCGCCGGGGTCACTAACCCTGGTTCAGGGTTCACTGGCTGAGGGCTGGGTGATGAATGATGACACCCACCTGTTCACCGACGCTGAAATCTTTGGTTTTGTTAAACAACGGCGGTTTATGAAGAAACGACCGGTGCCGCGCCACAAGCTCTTTATTGACATCGCTCCCGGCGATTATGTGGTGCATGTTGAGCATGGCATTGCCAAATTCACCGGCGTTACGACGATGAGCAGTAACGATAGCGGAAAAGAATACCTGGTTCTGCAATATGCCGCCGACGACAAACTGTATGTCCCAACCGACCAGATAGACCGTGTCAGTCGCTACATAGGAGGCGGCGACCAGCCGCCGGTATTGAGCCGACTGGGCACCCAGGAATGGACACGAACCAAGCAGAGGGTCAAGGAGTCAGTAGCCAGCATGGCTCACGAGTTATTAGCTCTTTATGCCGCCCGAGAGGTTATCCCCGGATTTGCCTTTCTCCCTGATACAGTATGGCAGCAGGAGCTTGAGGCTTCCTTTCCCTATGTTGAGACCCCGGACCAGATAGAAGCAGTGAATCAGGTAAAAGACGATATGATGAAAACCAAGCCTATGGATAGGCTGGTCTGCGGGGATGTCGGCTATGGTAAAACTGAGGTAGCTATTCGTGCCGCCTTCAAGGCAATGATGGATGGCAAGCAGGTGGCAATGCTGGTGCCGACTACGGTGCTGGCCCAGCAGCACTTCTCCACCTTCAGCCAGAGACTGGATGCCTTCCCGATAACAATTGAGGTATTAAGTCGGTTTCGCACCCCCAAGGAGCAGCAGCCTATCCTGGACGGGCTGGCTAACGGCAGAGTGGACATCTGCATCGGCACCCACCGGCTACTGCAAAAGGATGTAGCCTTCAAAAATCTGGGGCTGTTAATCATTGATGAAGAGCAACGCTTCGGCGTCGCCCA
>DAOVUZ010000008.1 GCA_030632305.1 Dehalococcoidales bacterium
CTTGATAAGGGGAAGGGGGATAAAAGGGGATAGGGTTAATGATAACTTCAATAGTTATAGTTGAATACCTAGGTAAATTAGTGTAAAATTTACCAGCTAGTTGCCAGCGGTGTCGTATGAAAGTTCAAAAATGTAAAGGGAGTAGAGACCTATCTCCTGGGGAGATGACAAGGTTTCGTCTCATTGAGGGGGCGTTTAGAGATTGCTGTCTCAAGGGGGGGTATGAGGAGGTTAGGACGCCAACCCTTGAGTGTCTCCATCTATTCACTTCAACGGGGACACTTACCCCCAGTATGTTAGGCAAGGTATATTCCTTCCTTGACTGGGATGGCTGGAGTGGGGAGAGGGTAGTATTGAGACCTGATGGCACTATCCCCGTTGCCCGGCTTTATATTGATAGTATGGAAGAGAAGGAGTTAGCCAGGCTCTTTTATGTAGCTAATGTCTTTATTTTTGAGCAGACGGGGAAGGAGACGAGGGAAAGATGGCAGTGTGGGGCTGAACTTATAGGAATGGGTTCCCCCCTGGCCGATGTGGAATTAATAATGCTGGCGTTGGCGGTTCTGAAAGGGTTAAATATTGGGGGCATAGAGGTGAGGCTGTCACATGCTGGTGTAATAAGGGCTTTACTGGCTAAGCTTGGGCTAAGCCCTGGGGAACAGGCTATGGTATTTGACCGGATTTTGGATGGTGATGCGGAGGCACTGGATGGGCTAGAGCCGGGGAGAGCTAAGCTAGGAGAGGCTCTATCCCTTTGGCTAAACCTGAAGGGGGAGTCATCCGGGTTTCTAAAGAACTTAAAGACTCTATCTCCCCCGGGTTTACCTGAGCTTGAGCCCGGTCTTGATGATTTCATAAATATCGTTGAACTTCTTGAGTCTCTAGGATGCAATTACCGGATTGATATTGCCTCAGGGAGGGGCTTTGAATACTATACTGGTGTGATTTTCCAGCTCTTTTTGGGTGACGAGAAGATAGGTGGTGGGGGAAGATATGATGCCCTTATTCCGTTAATGGGTGGTAGTGATATTCCTGCCTCGGGTTTTGCCCTTTACCTTGACCGCCTGATGGAACTGGTAGCCCCGGAAGTCTTGGCTAAACCGCCGGCGCCAAAAATTCTGATTAGGGTTGAACCAGAGGCGATAAAACAGGGCTTCAGCATTGCCAGTTGCCTTCGTGATGCCGGGTATGTGGTTGAACTTTACCTCGGTGGTCAGGAGTCAGCTAACTTGAGGTGGACGCTTGATGTTCAAGCTAAAGCACCTCTGTTTATTTTGACCGACCAGGTTAGTCACAACAAGTTTAAATTACAAACTAGTGCTGAAGTTTTAACATTATTGAAGGAAAAGTGTAGATAATAGAAGGGATGTTTTGAAGGGGTGAAGCCCCTTCAAAACCCATACTTCCCCTCTCTCCTTTGAAGGAGAGTCTAAGAGAGGCGAAGCCTCTCTTACATAACCAATTCTCCCTCCCTTCATAAGGGAGGGAGACAAAGGGGGTGGGTTGATAAACAATCCCATAAAGGTAGCTCTACCTAAAGGACGCCTCTCAGTCGAGACTGCTACCCAGCTCCAGAGCGCTGGCTGGGGACTGGGTGGCTACCATGAGGGGACACGTTGTTACCGCCTCAAATCCCGAAGGTTTCCTGATCTCTTAGCCAAGGTATTTCACGAGAAGGATATACCTATTCAGGTAGCAGTGGGAAACTATGATTTGGGCATTTGTGGGCTGGATTGGATTGAAGAGCTTCTGGTTAAATACCCCAGTTCGGCTTTGGTCAAGGTAGAAAATCTGGGCTACGGAGAGGGTAGCTTATACATGGCTGTCAGCCGGTCTGGGGGGGCAGCTGTGGTGGAGGAGATACAATCAAAGCCGGGCATTATTCGGATTGCCAGTGAGTATCCTAACCTGGCTGAGTTCTTTGCTCTGAAACGTCGGCTGAAGCGGTTTTGTGTCTTTCCCCTGTGGGGAGCGGCTGAGGTTTATCCCCCGGAAAGTGCTGATTTGGCACTGGTCTCGGCGAGGGTAGAGGCTGAGCTTTCTAATTATGGCCTGGTGCCGGTAAGCGAAATCCTTGGTTTTAGTGCGTATCTCGTGGCTAATAAGAGTAGCTGGGAAACAAAAGACCTGAGTGAGGTGATAACTTCGCTTAATAATGAACTGCTTATTACCGAGAAGCCCCCATCTTCGGCAGGTACAGTGAGGATGCCAGAAATGGCTGGTTGTCCCTCTTCTCAGGCGGCTGAGGATATAGTCCGGTTAGCTTTACCCGATGGACATCAACAACTGCCCACTGTTCAGTTGTTGAACAGGGCTGGTATTCAGATTGATGATTACCCATCACCAGCAGGTAATCGTCGGCCAACCACTAGCCTGGCCGGGGTTATGATTAAGGTGATTAGACCTCAGGATATGCCATTACAGGTGGCTAACGGAAATTTTGATTTGGCTGTTACTGGAAAGGACTGGCTTATGGAGCATCTTTATCGGTTTCCATCGAGTCCGGTAACAGAGCTTCTGGACCTCAAATTCGGCAAGGTAAAAATAGTAGCTGTAGTAAGTAAGGGTTTATCTGTGGACGATGTCTATAGCTTGAGGCAGCTTAACGCCGGGCGATTGACACCAATTAGGGTAGCTTCAGAATATGTGAACATAGCTGATAAGTATGCTAGAGACAATCACCTTGGAATGTATAGGGCGGTTCCTACCTGGGGAGCCAGTGAAGCCTTTTTGCCTGAGGACGCTGACCTTCTGATTGAGAATACCCAAACAGGGAGGACCTTAGCCCGACATAACCTTAAGATTATTGATACTCTTTTTGAATCGACAGCTTGCCTGATTGGCAATACCAGTAGTATGTCCAGTGGCAGTAAAGGTGCGAGAATAAAGTCTGTTACTGAAATCCTGGGAGCTGCCGTGGAGGATAGCTAAGTTGAAAATTATTGAAGATTTTCAGGTAGCGAAATCCGCCTTATCCAGGCAAGCCACCTTTGAGTTTTATGGGAGTGACCTTGAGTCGGCGGTCAGGAAAATTGTTGATGAGGTGCGTAATAGAGGGGATGCCGCTCTTCTTGATTATACCTTGAAGTTTGATGGAATAAAGCTTACCTGCCTTGAAATAAGTAAGCAGCAGATAACCGGTGCTTATCAGGAGGTAGATAAGGAGCTTGTGTCAGCACTGAAGCTGGCAGCAGAGCGAATATACTCCTTTCACTTTGCCCAGAGAGATAATATTTGGGGTAAGGTGGTTGGACAAAACTTGGGTCAGCTGGTACGCCCGCTGGAGCGTGTTGGTGTTTATGTTCCCGGTGGTACCGCTTGCTATCCATCAACGGTGCTGATGACGGCTATACCAGCCAGGGTTGCCGGGGTCGGGGAAATTATTCTGGTTACACCACCAGGGTCAAATGGGACAGTTCCGGCGCCGACACTGGTAGCAGCTGCTGTTGCCGGGGTTGACCGCGTTTTTTGTGTCGGCGGTGCCCAGGCAATTGCTGCCTTAGCCTTTGGCACTGAGTCTGTCCCCAGGGTGGACAAGATTTGTGGCCCAGGTAATATCTTTGTTACTTTGGCTAAGAAGATGGTTTACGGAGTAGTTGATATTGACGGACTCCAGGGACCAAGCGAGGTATTAATTATTGCCGATGAGACCGCTAACCCGAAGTATTGTGCTGCCGACCTTTTAGCCCAGGCGGAGCATGACCCCCTGGCCTCGGCTATTTTGATAACCACTTCGCGGCAGTTGGCTGACGAAGTTAACCGGGAAGTGGAGCGGCAACTGGGTAGTTTGCCCCGTCAAGCTATTGCCGCCGAATCTTTGGAGACTAGGGGGATAATAGCCGTGGTATCGGGTATGGATGAGGCTATAGAACTGGCTAACCTTTATGCCCCGGAACACCTTTGCCTGATGGTAGATAGCGCTGCTTCATATATTGACAAAATCTCTAATGCCGGGTGTATAGTCGTCGGTAATAAGTCAACCGTGGTTCTGGGCGATTATGTGGCAGGACCGAGCCATGTTTTACCTACCGGGGGAACTGCCCGCTTTAGCTCGCCCCTTAATGTAGGTGACTTTATTAAATTGATAAATCTGGTTACCGTAGGTGAAGCTAGCCTGAAACAACTAGCTGAAGCCGCATCAACCATAGCCAGGGCTGAGGGGTTTGAGGCTCATGCCCGGGCAGTGGAAAAACGGCTGGAGACATCGGATTAAGAGGGTACTCTTATGACTTCTGAAGGCATAGATAGACTAATACGACCTGACCTGGTTACTTTTAGTGGCTATTCTGCCAGCACGTCTCCGGAGACATTAAAGGGGAAGGTTGAGGTTCCGGTAGAAAGTATTATCAAGCTGGATGCTAATGAAAATCCCTATGGCTGTTCGCCAAGAGTGAACAAGGCTCTTGCCGCCTGTTCTTATCTCAATATCTATCCTGACGATGGGCAAACAAGGCTCAGGAAGCTACTGGGGGAATATACCGGTATTGATGCCAGGCACATCGTGGCTGGTGGCGGCAGCAATCAGCTAATAGACCTTGTTTTACGCCTGTTTATTACTGAGGGTGACGAGGTGATAAATTGCGTTCCTACCTTTGGTATATACAGTTTCAGCACTGTGCTGTGCGGCGGTGCTTTGGTTGAGGTGCCCAGAGATGAAAACTTTGCTGCTAATGTGGGTGCCGTAAAAGCCGCCATAAATAAAAAAACGAAGATGGTATTTCTGGCTAACCCTAACAGCCCTACCGGGAATACAACTTCTCAAAAAGATATACTGGAGATATTGGACACTGGAGTGCCGGTATTGGTTGATGAAGCCTACTATGAGTTCAGTGGGGAAACAGTTGCCCCGTTGCTTAGCCAGTATGAGAACCTGATGGTGCTGAGGACATTCAGTAAGTGGGCGGGGCTGGCTGGTTTGAGGGTCGGCTACGGTCTTTTTCCGCCTGAAATCGCTGATTATTTATTGAGAACCAAGATACCGTATAATGTAAATGTTGCTGCTCTGGTTGCTGTGGAGGAATCGCTAAAGGATCTGGATTATTTGCTGGGCAGGGTAAAGGCTATCGTTGCCGAAAGGGAAAGGCTCTTTGGTGAGTTAAAGAAGTTGAAATTCTTAAGACCTTTTCCGTCACAGGCTAATTTTATTTTTTGCTCGGTGCTAAATGGCAAGGCAAGTGAAATCCAGCAAAAACTGCGGAATAAGGGGATACTGGTTCGTTACTTTGCCGAGCCACTTTTGAGAGATTCTATCCGCATTAGCGTGGGTAAACCAGAACATACCGATGCCTTAATCAAAGCACTCCAAGAAATAGGAGGGTAGATAAGTGGCTAACAGAATTTCTATTATCAAGCGGGAGACCAAAGAAACAAATATCAGCCTGGAGCTTAATGTTGATGGTAGTGGCAAGTATGAGATAGAGACCGGACTCAAGATGTTTGACCATCTGCTGGCTCAACTTGCCTACCACGGCGTATTTGACATAAAAATTTCAGCGACAGGGAATGACCAGCATCATCTGATAGAAGATGTTGCCATTTGTCTGGGTAAAGCCCTGGGTGAAGCCCTGGGGGAGAAGCGAGGCATTGTCAGGATGGCTGATGCTGCCGTGCCTATGGATGATGCTTTAGCTATGGTGGTAGTGGACATCGGTGGGCGGGGATACACCGTATTAGAGCTACCGTTTACTGATAATGATATGGCTGGATTTCCTTCCGACCTTATCCGCCACTTCCTCGAGTCTTTTGCTATTGAAGCTAGGCTCAACCTCCATGCCAAGATTGTTTATGGCACCAATGACCATCACAAGGCAGAAGCCCTGTTCAAAGCCTTGGGCAGAGCTCTGGATACCGCCACCAGAATTGATAAGCGCATTGCTGGCGAGCTCCCCAGCACCAAGGATTGATTTAGGGGAAGGGTTACTTTTGGAGGGGATTTTGCTCCTTTAATCTATCCTCTTGATGACTCAGCTTATATTGCTCTGGGGGCTAGGTCGGTAGGTTTAGCTGTACCTCTTTTCCATTGGGCTGGGGTTAAGCCCACTCGTTTAAAAATCTCATCTATATAACGCAGGTAATATTGCGTGTCAAAGAGTGGCTCAAGCTCTCTTGGTGGCAGGGTGGCAGTAACCTCAGGGTCAGCCTTCAGCAGGCTGAGGAAGTTTTTATTCCCCTTCCATGCCTTCATCGCATTACGCTGCATCAGTTCATACGCTTTTTGCCGGGAGAGTCCCTTATCTATAAGAGCCAGCATTACCCGCTGGGAGAAAATTAGCCCTTTGGTAAGCTCTATATTCTTTTTCATCCTCTGTGGGTAAACTTGCAACCCTCCCATTACCGAGGTGAAAATGGAAAGGGAGTAATCCACTAGGAAGCATGAATCGGGCAGGATAATGCGCTCGGTAGAGGAATGGCTGATGTCACGCTCATGCCACAGGGCAATATTTTCCATTGAGGTTAGGGCATAGCCCCTGACCAATCGGGCTAAACCACATACCCGTTCGCAAAGCTCGGGATTTCGTTTATGGGGCATAGCTGAAGAGCCAGTCTGTCCGGCTCCAAAGGGTTCTTCTGCTTCCCGGGTCTCAGTTCGCTGCAACCCCCTAATTTCGGTAGCGAATTTTTCCAGAGAGCTTGAGATTATAGCCAGGGTGGTAACAAATTGAGCGTGACGGTCACGTTGCAAAATCTGGCTTGATACTGGGGCGGGGGTAAGCCCTAATTTGGCACAGGCTTTTTCTTCAACCTCGGGAGATAGAGTAGCATAGGTGCCTACTGCTCCTGAAATCTTACCCACAGCGATTGTCTTTTTGGCTTCGGCGAGCCGTAGCATGTTGCGTCTCATCTCCTGAGTCCATAGCGCCAACTTTAGCCCGAAGGAAATCGGTTCGGCATGAACACCGTGAGTGCGACCCATCATAGCTGTATATTTGTGTTTTATTGCCATTTCGGCTAATACTGAGATGAGTTCTTTCATATCCTGACTTAGTAGCTCGGCAGACTCGACCAGTTGCAAGCTGAGGGCGGTATCTATTACATCGGATGAGGTAAGACCAAGGTGAATAAAACGAGATTCATCACCCACGCTCTCGGATACAGAACCAAGGAAGGCAGTCATATCGTGGTGGGTTTCTTTGAGAATCTCCTCCATGCGCTTAATATTAACTCGGGCTAGCTTTATCTTGGGCACAGCTTCCCTGGGGATGACGCCTAGCTTAGCCCACGCCTCACAAACAGCAATCTCTACCTTGAGCCACTTGTCAAACTTGGTCTCATCGGACCAGATTTTCTTCATTTGAGGTCGGGAATAGCGCTCAATCATTTGTTGTCTCCTTGCAGCTCACTCCTGTATTTTTCGTAGGCATCTCGTATTTTATCGTGTTTTATGCCTAGAATTTCAGCGGCTAGATAGGCAGCATTCTTGGCTCCGGCAGTGCCTATAGCTACAGTGGCGACCGGTATCCCGCCTGGCATCTGAACTATTGAGTAGAGGGCATCAACACCCTTTAATTCACTGCTGGCTAGGGGCACACCGATGACAGGCAGGGTAGTCCAGCTAGCCAGAACTCCGGGTAGATGGGCGGCTCCCCCGGCAGCGGCGATTATGACCTCAATCCCCTGGCTTCGTGCCGCCAGCCCATATTGCCGAGCCTTCTCCGGGGTGCGATGGGCTGATATTACCGATACCTCATAATCAATACCAAGCTGGGTTAATACTTCCAGCGTTGGCTGCATGGCTTCGGTATCCGATTTACTACCCATAACTACAGCTACTAATGGCATGATTTACCTTCCTTTACTAGAGCTATATCCTTGCGGTAATGGCAACCTTCAAAGTGAATCCGGAGCAGATTGAGATACACCTTTTGTCTTGCCTCGGCAATAGTCTTACCCATAGCGACTACAGTAAGCACCCGTCCGCCGCTGGCTAATACCTGTCCCGGCTCCGAGCCTATTTTGGTTCCAGCGTGAAGTACCAGAATATCTTTATCTAAATTATCCAGCCCGGTAATGGGGAAGCCTGTCTTGTAGCTACCGGGGTATCCGGCAGATGCCATTACTACTCCAACACAGGCATCCTGGCTCCATTCTACATTTATCTGGTCAAGTTTACCATTTATTACGGCGAGGAGAATATCTACTAAATCGGTTTTGAGCAGGGGCAGGGTAACTTGTGCTTCTGGGTCGCCAAAGCGGGCATTAAATTCCAGCGCCTTGGCTCCGTCATTGGTAATCATTAGCCCACCATAAAGGACACCCTGGTAAGGTCTTCCCTCTGTACCCATAGCCTTTACCGTCGGCTCCAGAATGGTTTTATTTACTGTTTTAGCTAGTGTCGGACTGTAGAAATGCGGTGGACTATAGCTGCCCATACCGCCGGTATTGGGTCCCTGGTCTCCGTCAAATACCGGTTTATAATCACAGGCTGATACCATAGGGACTACGGATTTGCCATCGGTAAAGGCAAAGGAACTCATCTCCTTTCCCGATAGACATTCTTCGATAAGCACCTTGTCTCCAGCAGCACCAAAGGCTCTGGCTTCCATAATATTTGAAAGAGTATTCAGGGCTTGAGGGATGGAATCGGCTACGGTTACCCCCTTACCCGCTGCCAGTCCGTCAGCCTTAACTACTATAGGCGGTGTCTGTTGCTTGATATATTCTTTTGCCCGGGTGTATTCAGAGAAGCTGACGCTTCGGGCGCAGGGAATATTATACTTTTGCATCAGCTCCTTAGCGAAGACCTTGCTCGACTCTATCTGGGTCGCTTGTTTGGTTGGACCAAAAATAGGGATGCCTGTATTTTGGAAGTGGTCAACAATACCCTCAGCCAGAGGTGCCTCGGGTCCGACAATGGTTAGGTCGATCTTCTTTTCCCGGGCTATTTTAGCCAGCGACTCTATATCAGTAGGCTTAATATCCAGGTTTTGGGCAATTTGAGCCGTGCCGGCATTACCCGGAGCTATATAAATCTCATTAACTTTAGGACTCTGGGCTAGTTTCCACACCAGGGTATGCTCTCTAGCCCCGCCGCCAATAACCAGTATCTTCAGAATTCACCCCCTCTTTAAATGTTCTAACTGGAATACTTGACTTGCTTGTTTTTGATGGCGAGCACTACACTACCCACTGCCCCTACCAGAAAGCCTATCGGGCATACAAGGGTTGCCATGATAAAGAAGACAAGGCTCTTCTATGTTAAATAG
The DNA here is from genome assembly GCA_030632305.1 of Dehalococcoidales bacterium. Taxonomy (GTDB): domain Bacteria; phylum Chloroflexota; class Dehalococcoidia; order Dehalococcoidales; family DAOVUZ01; genus DAOVUZ01. The sequence goes on from DAOVUZ010000008.1 coordinate 9,204, forward strand.
ACCGCTAACCACATTGTGCAAGAGGACAAAAACAGGTAGTCCCACGGCGGAAGCTCCAGTTAATAGTAAGAACTTCTTGAGTATTCCTCCCACTTTTGTCTTTACCGTCAGGAACAGCAATGCCACACTCAGCAAAACGAAGACAACTATAGCAGCAAGAAATATAGCGGGAAGAAGACCCAAAGGCATCAGTAATATCACGGCTGGTGGAATGAAAATCGTACTTACCACTATGACAAAAACCCCGACCAATGCCCAGAATATTGACCAAATTAGTTTCCCCTTCACTTTCCCTCACCATCTATTATGTTGATTATTTATCTACCTCACCCCCTGTGTCCCCCTCTTCTTCAAAGGGGGAGGGATGTATTTTGAAGCGGCTTTGCCCCTTCAGGCTTTTCTTACTCCCACTCAATAGTTGATGGAGGTTTGGAGGTTATATCATAGACGACGCGGTTTACCCCAGGTACTTCATTGACGATGCGGTTGGAAATCCGAGCCAGAAGGTCATAGGGAAGGCGTGCCCAGTCAGCCGTCATTGCATCCTCGCTGGTTACGGCGCGGATGGCAACCAGATAGCCATATGTCCTATAATCGCCCATCACCCCCACACTTTTGACATCGGTGAGGATGGCAAAGCTCTGCCACAGTTGACGATATAACTTTGCCTTCTTAATCTCATTCATTACAATGAAGTCAGCACCACGCAGTATCTCCAGCTTCTCCTCGGTTACCTCACCAATGATACGGATAGCTAGTCCTGGACCGGGGAAGGGCTGTCGCCACACCATCTCTTCAGGGAGATCTAGCGCTAGTCCTACCTGACGCACCTCATCCTTAAACAGGTCACGCACCGGTTCAATTAGCTGAAGAATCATCTTGGCGGGCAAGCCACCAACATTGTGGTGAGTTTTTATCTTGGCTGAAGCCTGGCTTCCTGAAGAAGCGCTCTCAATGACATCAGGGTAAAGGGTTCCCTGAGCCAGGAAATCAACCTTACCTATTTTTTTAGCCTCCTCCTCAAATACGGAAATAAATTCTTCCCCTATAATCTTGCGTTTCATCTCCGGGTCGGTTATTCCTTTTAATCGGCTAAGGAACCTTTGGCTAGCATCAACATAGACAATATTCATGCCCAGGTTGAGTTGGAAGACATTAAAGGTTCTTTCCACTTCTTCACGACGCAGTAACCCGTGATTAACGAAGATGCAGGTAAGCTGGTCACCGATAGCCCGGTGGATAAGAGTAGCCACTACCGACGAATCAACCCCTCCTGACAGGGCGCTGATGACCTTGCCGCTACCTACCTGTTTCTTGATTTTAGACAGGTTATCATTTATGAAGTTGCCTATTGTCCAGTTTCCCTTACAGCCACATACTCGATAGACGAAATTTCTCAGGATTGTCTTTCCCTCAGGAGTATGGGCTACCTCGGGGTGAAACTGAAGTCCGAATATACCCTCACCGTTACCTATGATGGCGAATGGTGAATTTTCAGTATAGGCTAAGGCGGTAAAACCGGGTGGCATTTCTTCAATTCTATCGGCGTGGCTCATCCATACAGGGGAGGAGGAAGGTAAATCAGTAAATATAGGCGAATCTACATCGCTTAAGTGAAGGATGGCGTGGCCATACTCGTGCTTTATTCCTGGTGTAACCTGTCCCCCTAGCTGCTTGGTCAGAACTTGCATCCCGTAGCAGATGCCCAGTATTGGTAACTGGCTTTCATAAATATCAGCCAGAGCCAGAGGAGCATCAGGTTCGTAGACACTACCCGGTCCTCCGGAGAAGATGAATCCCTTGGGATTTAGCGGGGCTATCTTTTCCCACGGGGTATCATAAGGTAGCAGCTCACAATATACCTGGCACTCACGGACTCGTCGGGCGATTAGCATACTATATTGTGAGCCAAAGTCAATAACAACTATAGCCTCACGCTCAGCGCTGGGTATGACTTCCTTGGGTGAAACCGACGGCTCACCGCCTATCTCTTTGGCAATCTCCAGATAGGTGGAGACCTCAATATCACCACTGGTAGCTACTCGGTGACTCTCATTTAAGGTTGGTTTTGATTTGCGCTTAGCTTTATCCATTTATCAAAGGTTATCACTGTGATATACTATCGTCAAGAGGGAAAAACAGTCTTGGTAGATGATAAGAGTAATGTTAGATAAGATTCTTTCCGATGTCCAACAGCAGGTTGAGACGGGTATTTATATCCTGAAGCAGGGAGGGATAGTTGCCTTTCCTACTGATACTGTCTATGGGCTGGGGGCTTGTGCCAACATTCCTAAGGCTGTAGAGCATGTTTATCAGGTAAAGGAAAGACCGCAGAATATGGCACTGCCTTTGCTTCTAGCTCATATCTCACAGATAAGCGAGGTGGCTGAGTTTGTGCCTCAGGTTGCCTGGCTTTTAGCCGATAAATTTCTACCCGGTGCTCTGACCATAGTTCTGTATAAGGCTAAATCAGTTCCTGATATTATCACTGCCGGGGGTAGGACCGTAGCCGTGCGTGTTCCTGCCCATCCTGTTCCAGTTGCTCTTGTCCAGGGTCTGGGAGCACCTGTTGTGGGAACAAGTGCCAATCTGAGTGGCGAGCCAAGCGCATTGACTGCTGGCGAGGTCTACTCTCAATTTGGTGATAACATAGACCTGGTTATTGATGGTGGTCGGTGCCCGGGTGGTAGAGAATCTACCATAGTTGATGTGACCGGCGAGGTGCCTGTAGTCTTGCGAGAGGGGGCGATATCAAGGGAGGAACTTCAGCGAGTATGCGGAGAAATCGTGTTCAGGGAAGGAGACTAAATAGTGCGTATTGCTATCGGCTGTGACCATAGGGGGCTAAATCTCAAGCAATGTATTATAAAGCTAATTAGTGAAACCGGGCACAGCTATGAGGACTTTGGCTGTTATACTACTGACCCGGTAGACTATCCTGATATTACCCAAAAGGTAGCCGAAGCGGTAACGACAGGTAACCTTGAATTTGGTATTTTGATATGCAACACTGGTATTGGTATGAGTATTGCCGCTAATAAGGTCAAGGGGATAAGAGCTGCCCTGTGTTATGATGCCTTCGGTGCTCGGTGTGCTCGTCAACACAATGATGCCAATATCCTTTGTTTGGGGGAAGGGCAGGCACAGGATACACTACTTGAAATTATTGATGCTTTTCTTAACTCTGAGTTTGAGGGTGGGAGACATCAGCGGAGGCTAAATA
>DAOVUZ010000025.1 GCA_030632305.1 Dehalococcoidales bacterium
CGGAAATTCTTCAAGATGGAGCGGAAGACGAGATTCGAACTCGCGACCCTCTCCTTGGCAAGGAGATGCTCTACCACTGAGCCACTTCCGCTTTCAAGTGGTGCCGAGGCCCAGAATCGAACTGGGGACACGCGGATTTTCAGTCCGCTGCTCTACCGACTGAGCTACCTCGGCACAGAAAATATTGTAGCTGGTAGGCTTGGTAGTGTCAAGCATCCCCCGCTAAAACTCCCTCATTACTACTCCAAAGTAAAAAGAGGCAAAGGGGGGTGAGGTTGATAATAACCTCCATAATTGGCTACTCTGTGTGGTAAAACGGATGCAGTTTTAAATTATCTTCCAGCCTTATTCCAGCACCACATTATCTATCAGCCTAGTGCTGCCGATTTTTACCGCCAGTGAAACCAGAGCCGGGGGTTTGACCGTATCCAGTTCGTCCAGGGTTTCGGCGTCGGCGATGCTGACATAGTCTATCTTTGCCAGCGGCTGTTTTTGAATAACCTCTGTCATCTGTTGGCGGATGGTTTGAGCATTCTTCTCGCCCTGCGACCATAATTGTTGAGCCAGAGTGAGTGCCTGATAGAGGACTAACGCTGCCTGGCGCTCTTGGGGATTAAGGTAAGTATTGCGACTGCTCATAGCCAGTCCATCAGGCTCACGCACTGTAGGCAGGGTAACTATTTCCAGGTTCATATTCAGGTCTAACACCATCTTCTTGATAACAATTGCCTGCTGGGCGTCCTTCTGCCCGAAGTAGACTCTGGTGGGCTGGACGATGTTAAATAGCTTGGCACAGACGGTAGTAACCCCCCGGAAATGGCCGGGGCGAGAAGCCCCCTCTAATCGTTCCGTTGCCTTAGTAACCTCAACCCGGCTATTGAACTGCGGCGGGTACATCTCGGCTACCGGGGGCATAAAGACGATGTCAACCTGTTCCTTTTCCAGCAAATCCAGGTCACGCTGAGGGTCACGAGGATAGCTACTGAAGTCCTCCTGCGGACCAAACTGGGTGGGATTAACGAATATGCTAACTGCTACCAAGGGGTTTTCCGCTCTGGCTTGTCTGACCAGGGACAGGTGCCCTTCATGGAAATAGCCCATAGTGGGCACAAAGCCCACCGGCTCAGCGAGCTGGCTTCTTAGCCTTATCATATCATCTATTTTTTCAATAATTTTCATAAAAAGGTCTTTAACCTGAGGGAAAACGAGCCTACTTATTTAGCTCAGCCAGTATGCTTTCATCCATAGAGAAGCTTTGCTTGGCAGTGGGGAAGCTGCCCGCTTTCACCTCATTATAATATTCGGTAATAGCACTTGACATAATATCAGAAAGCCTTGAATATTGTTTGGCATGCTTGGGGACAAAGTCGGTAAACGAGCCCAGAATGTCGTTGATAATCTGGACCTGACCATCGCAGCCGATACCAGCCCCAATGCCGATAGTCGGGATGCTTATCCTCTGGGTAATTAGAGTAGCCAGCTGGGTAGGGACAGTCTCCAATACAATGGCAAAGGCTCCAGCCTCTTCCAGAGCCAGGGCATCTTTAAGCAGCTTATTTGCTGCCTCTGGGGTTTTACCCTGTATCTTATAGCCTCCCAGTTGATTAACTGATTGGGGAGTAAGTCCAATATGACCCATAACCGGGATACCACAGTCCACGATTCTACTTACCTTCTCGGTTACAGTTACGCCACCTTCAAGTTTAACTGCTTGGGCACCTCCGTCTTGAATAAAACGGGCGGCATTTTTAAGAGCCTCGGCAACACTGATGTGGTAGGTCATAAACGGCATATCGCCAATTACCATTGCCTGTTTGGTGCCCCTGACCACCGCCCGGGTGTGGTGCAGCATATCCTCCATAGTTACCGGTATGGTCGATTCATAACCAAGGACAACCATACCCAGGCTATCTCCGACCAGGATTAGTGGTATGCCCACCTCATCAATTATCTTGGCTGTGGCATAGTCATAGGCAGTGAGCATGGTGACTTTCTCCCCCTTTGGCTTCATTTCTTTTATCTGGTTTATAGTTACGCGCATTTGTCTTCTCCCCAAGAGGATATAGCCTCAACCATTTGTTTGGTTTCAATAATAGCGTTTTCGGCATCAACGCATACCAGTTTGGGACTAAAGTTATGGATTTCATTCTCCTCAACATAGCAGTAGGAGAGGACGATAATAGTATCTCCCACAGCTGCTAATCTGGCAGCAGCCCCGTTTATGCCGATTTCGCCACTTTCTGCCCCGATAGCATAGGTAGTAAAGCGGGCACCATTATTAAGATTTAGCACCTGCACCTGCTCGTAGGGGAGGATGTCAGCTTCTTCCATAAGCTTCTTATCAATGCTAATACTACCCTCGTAGTCGATAGTGGCTCTGGTAACACGGGCTTGATGGATTTTACTTTTAAGCATTATTCTCACTACACTTTCCCCCTTGATTGATTTTTTGTTTAGTCGGCTTGTTTTAATATAGCCTCTAACTCCTCAGCTTTATCTTGATTGATTTTTCCCTTGGCTAGAGCGATAGGAATAGTCTGGAGACCAAGCTCACGATAGGTAGAGAGTATAGCCGGGGCTTTTTCCTGTAACGCCTTGAGGTGCTTCTTAACCGTCCCGGTATCACCACGAGCAATTGGTCCGGTGAGGCACCGGGGTATCCCGACAGTATCAATGTTATTAATTGTTCCTCGCAAAAGCGGGAGTAGTGCCTGAGTAGCTTGATGCGGTGATACATTGAAGGTTTGCCACAGGTCGCCAGCCAGCTTGGCCAGAGTTACTATATAGTTACAGGCAATGACTGCTGCCGCATGATAGATAACCTTGTCCCCTGCCTTTAGCTCCACCCAGTTACCATCCAGGGCGTTAGCCATTTCTTTAAGTGTATTCAGCAGAGGCTCCTCAGCCTCAAGGGCAAAGGTCGAGCCTGGTATATTTTCTATAGCCTGGATTCCACTGGCAAAGGTCTGGAGGGGATGGAAGACACCAACCTGTGCCCCTGATTTCCTGGCTGGCTCCAGAATGTCGGTTGAATCGGCGCCGCTGCAGTGAACTACACTCTGCCCGTTGTGCCACCGTATTTGAGATGCCACCGGGGCAATAGCATCATCGGGAGTAGTAATGAAGATAAGCTCAGCGGTATCAGCCACATCTTGATTATTATTGAAGGCACGGCAACTACTGATTGCCTGTGCCAGATTTATGGCTGAGGTCTGGCTCTGACTAGAGACAGATACTACCTGGTAGCCCTTACTGCTTAATTTTACCGATAGGATAGTGCCTACCGTTCCCGCCCCGATGAATCCTAATTTGAGCATTTTTAACTCTCTATCTGAGCCAAAGTTATACAAAAATGCCCTCTCCGACACAGCCAGAGAAGGCATTCAAAATACAGCTTTAATCTTTGCCGTCTCGGTCATATCCGATCCAAGCGACTGAACTTGTTAATGGTAGCCATTTTAACCAGCTCACCGCCCTGTGGGTCGATGGCTGATGTCCAATTTAATTATATGGGGTTGGTGTTGGTCTTGTCAATACTATTCCCGCAGTTCCCGTAGAAGGTCAGGACACAGGTTATTGGGGATGGGGGGTGAAGGCTTATTGAGCAGGCTGGTATACAGGAGGGTGATAGAGATATTACCCTGCTCTATTGCCCATATATCTGTTTTCTTATCTGTATCCTTGTTTATCCCCTGGCGTATGAGCCAGTAGTATCTTCGTCTCCCATCGTGGCTTTCCTCAACGGTATCGGTATGACTCTCACTGGCTAGCCGGGTAACCTTGGCTCCTCTGATTTCAGCTAAAGGCAAATTAGGCAGGTTTACATTAAGGAAAGTGTTGGTGGGCAGGGTATTGGCGCCAATCTTCTTAGCTAGCAATGCGGCTAACCTGGCAGCATTATCCAAGTGGAGATTATCCCCGAAGACTACTGAGATGGCAATGGCAGGTAAACCGTGCAGGTATCCCTGCAAAGCGGCACCTACTGTTCCCGAGATAAGCACATCATCACCCAGATTAGCCCCATGGTTTATGCCTGAAACCACCAGGTCTATCTTGTCCTTAACCAGTTTATCCAGAGCCAGAATAACACTATCCGCCGGAGTGCCCTCTACCGAGTAGGTTTCTACTCCAGCCACCATAGGCCTCATTTTTTGTGCCCTTAGTGGCTGGCGCAGGGTAACTGCAGTGCCTATGGCGCTCTGCTCTCTATCTGGAGCGACAACTACCACCTGGGCAACCCTCTTCAGTTCCTTGGCCAGTACCCATAGCCCTTGGGCAAATATACCATCATCATTAGTTACCAGTATTTTCATCTATAGCTTCTTTGGTTCACTCTCGCAGTTTAGCATGTTAGAGATATTGACGGCAAATATAAGCATGAGAGATTGGTATTACCCTTGTTGGAAAGAGGGGTTTGTGGTAGAATCTAGACCAGTATGAAAGGGCTTTTCTCAAAGATTTTTATTTTTATCAAAGACTGTGGTGGGTTAAGCTCCACTTAAAATCACCGCTTTAGAAAGTTCCTCGCAAATTGCAGACAGAAGATTAAATGGCACAAAAATAAACCACTTTATGCTAATTTCTGAATTGAGATATAACGTTAATACTTCAAAGGGAGAATGGTAAGGAGGCTGAAAAGAAATGAATAAAATGGCTTCTCAAAAAGAGCGAGCACAGATTGAGGAGGTAATTGATGAGGCTAGTGGGAAGGTATATTTGCCTCCTTGTCAGATAGCTTGCCCTGTTGGGGAGGACATTCAACGTACTAATGCTATGATTGCTCTTTTACCTCTGGATATCCAGGAGGCTTCCAGCCAGATAATAAGAATCGGCGATGAGATATATGACAAAAATCCCCTATTCCCCATATGTAGCTATATATGTGGGCTTTGTGAGAAAAAGTGCAATTACAAAGACAAGACCGGGGCAGTAAGAAGGACAATGCTCAAGCGATTCCTCAATGATTGTTACCTTCCCTATCTGGAGACCAGACCTTCCCTTCCCCCGCCAACCAAAGAAAAGGTTGCTTTGATCGGAGGCGGACCGGGGAGTTTAATGGGTGCCTATATGCTAGGTAAAAAGGGCTACCAAGTAACCATTCTGGAAAGAGGCTCCCAATTAGGGGGAGCTCTTAGGTATATCCCCAAGTATCGTCTTCCCAAGAATATAATGGATACTACTATAGATGCTCTGATAAGAATTGCCCATGTAGAAGTCAAATTGGGAGTAGCAATGGGCCCTGACGGTAAAACACTGGATGACCTTAAAAACGAAGGTCACCAGGCTGTATTCATTGCTACCGGTACCCCTAGCTCCAGGCCTCTTACTATTGAAAGGAAACCAGTAGCGGGGGCAGATCTGGAGGGGGTCATGTTTGGGTTGGACCTCCTCTCTGATGGGAACCAGGGCAAGCTCCCCCCTCAGCTCTTTCAGGGTAAGAGAGTAATAGTGGTGGGGGGTGGTAATGTAGCATTTGATGTAGCGAGAACTGCCCGAAGGCTTGGTGGAGATACTTCTCTTGTCTGTCTGGAGAGTGAGGATAAATCTTCAAAAGATGGAATTCCAGCTGATATAGAAGAAATAAAGGGTGCTAGTGAAGAAGGAATACGGATAACCTACTCCCGAGGTGTAGAAGAGATAATCGGAGAGAATGGGAAATTTAAGAAGATAAAATGTCCCCAATGTATATCGGTGTTTGATGAAGGCGGATTATTTAATCCCAAGTTTAACTATAGCGACGTGATATATCTTGAGGGCGATGTGTTGCTGGTCACCATAGGGCAGGGTCCAGAGCGAGCATTTTACCAGCAGGAGGGCTTACTGGATGAGAAGGGTAGGCTTGATATCGATCAGCTTACTCTAATGAGCAATCGCAAAGAAGGGATTTTTATCGGAGGCGATGCAAGACGGGTAGGTTTTGCCGCGGAAGCGATGCGGGACGGGATAAGAGCTGCAGAGTCTATAGACCGATACATTAAGGGTGAGGACCTTAAAGCAGGAAGGGAAAAGGAGTATGAAGGTGCGGCTATCCCGGAACGTAAGGATTTCAAGCCTCAGCCTGAACTGGTATGGGCACCAGTAGAGGAAAGGCTAAATTTTGAACCCTTTGAGAAAGGATTCACCCTGGAAGAAGCGGTGGAGGAGGCTAAAAGGTGTCTCTATTGTGGACCGTGTAGAAGCTGTAAAGCATGTGTGGCTTTAGAATTTCAGCCCGATATACCAAAAGTCAAATTAGATGAAGATTCGTGTATTAGGTGTGGGAACTGCGTCTTTTACTGCCCTTATAATGCAGCTAAGCTGGAGAGTCCGGGGGCAGCTAGTTTCAATTTAAATAACTGTCACGGGTGTGGCTTGTGTATTGCCATGTGTCCGGCTATAGCTCTGGATCTGGAGTATTGGGAGAAGGAACATATTTCAACCTTAATTTCCCAGCTGGCATCGGAAATGGAACAGCCAGGGATTTTGGTGTTTCGTTGTCAGTGGGCTACATTCTCCATACTGAATGATAAACCCTCACCAAATATTCGCTACATAGAGCTGCCCTGTGCCTCAAGAGTGGACGAATTTCACATGTTGGAGGCTTTCCAGAAAGGTGTAGATGGTGTTTTGGTAGTGGCATGCCCCGAAGAGGACTGCCATCGAGGGACGGGGAGCCGATGGGCGCAGCACACCGTAGCCAAATTACAGAAAAGGGTAGCCGAAATAGGTCTTCAGGATAGACTTCATTTCTGTACAGTATCTTCAAAAGACCCCAAGGAATTTGAAAATGAATTAGCCAAATTTTACCAGAGTGTAGAAGCTCCTGGTTCTAAGGAGAGCAAATGATAGTAACAACGCTAAAACCTTTAGATGAAATTATGAATTTTATCTCCCCCTATAAAAATATTATGATAGTCGGGTGTGATGGTTGCACCCAGCCCCCGAGAGGCATAAAAGAAGCCGGGACCTTAAGTCAACTACTGGAGCTTGCCGGTAAGCAGAAGAATAAAGAATTTAACTTTAAAATAATCACCATAGCTAAACAGTGTGATTCCTATTTAGTAGCTTCTATACTTGAACCTCAAACGGAAGGGGTGGAAGCAATACTCTCCTTGGCTTGTGGAATAGGGGTACAGGAAATAGCCAGGATTTTCCCTGGAATTCCCGTGTTTCCGGCGCAAAATACCCATTTCATGGGGGCAGAGGAAAGAGAAGCGGGTATTTTAGAAGAAAGGTGTGCTGGGTGCGGCGATTGCCTCCTGGCCTTGACTGGCGGCGTTTGTCCTGTTGCCAGATGTACCAAAGGATTACTTAATGGTGCTTGTGGCGGGAGTAAAAATGGTAAATGTGAACTCAGCCCGGAAAGAGACTGTGGCTGGATTCTGATATATGAGCAGCTGGAGAAACAGGGTAAGCTACAGAATCTTAAAGAATTTCGCCCTCCCCGGGATTACCAATTAACTGGCTGGAGGGTGATGTCATAACAAATTCATGGGTGCGGGCTAAATTAGGGAAGTAGGAGGAGAAAAATAGAATGAGCTTACAACCATTGCTAGAGGCAAAGAAGTTTGTAGTAACCACTGAGGTCGGTCCGTTAAAGGGAACTGATACCACCGAGCTTGAGGAGGTAGCCGGGCTTTTGCTGGGGAGGGTGGATGCCACCAATGTTACTGACCAACAAAGCTCAGTGATGAGGCTGGGTTCACTGGCTACCTGCCACCTGCTAAAAGAAAGAGGGCTTGACCCTGTATTCCAGATGACCTGTCGCGATAGAAACCGATTGGCGCTACAATCGGATTTGTTGAGTGCCTATGTTCTGGGAGTAGAAAATGTCCTGTCCATCACCGGCGACCTCCCCTCTCTCGGTGACCACCCTCAAGCCAGGTCGGTCTATGATTTAGACTCGGTCCAGCTGTTATGGGTCATCGGCAAGTTAAACGATGGCTACGATATGGTGGGGAATGAGCTTAAGGGGAAGCCTGATTTCTTCCCTGGAGCAGTGGTGAACCCTGGGGCTGATGCCGGGGCTGCCTTTGAACTGCAGCTTATTAAGATGGAGAAGAAGATCGCCGCTGGCGCCAGGTTTTTCCAGACCCAGGCTGTCTATGACGTCAACAGCTTTGCCAAATTTATGAAGAGAGTGGAGGGATTCGGGGTACCTGTCTTAGCCGGAGTAATACCCCTTAAATCCGTTGGTATGGCTCGATTCATGAACAAGAATGTAGCTGGTGTCTTCGTACCTGATGAATTAATTAACAAACTGGCTGAGGCTGAAGATAAAGTCAAGACAGGGATAGAAATCGCAGCTAATCTAATCAAGGAACTGAAGGGCATCAGTCAGGGGGTACATATTATGGCTATCGGCTCGGAGAAAAGGGTGCCCCAGATACTGGATGCTGCTGGGTTGTAAAAAGCCGTTTAATACTCGTTAGAGACGAAGCTCTTAATCTGGGCATAGGTGAACACCGGTCCATCACGGC